>DASRJN010000685.1:0-14133 GCA_035649455.1 Acidimicrobiales bacterium | reverse complement strand
CCTGCTGGTCTCGGCTCAGACCGGTGTCGAGCTGGTCGATGTCGTAGCGGATGACTTCACGGATGGCGGCGAGCTGGCGGTCCCGGGCCAGGCCGGTGTCGAGCTGGTCGATGTCGTCGCGGATGGCTTCACCGATGGCGGCGAGCTGGCGTTCGGCGACGCTGAGGGTCTCGATGAGGGTGCTCATCCACACCTGCCGTCGCCGGGACTTCTCCATCTCGGCCGAGTACTGGTCGCCGGCGGCCGCCCGGTAGCTTTGGGCTGCCTGGTCGGCGGCCCGGGCGGCGTGCTGCTCGGCTTGAGCGATGAGGTCGTCGGCGAGCCCGTGGAGTGTTGGTCCTCCTGTAGGTGCCGTCGGTGGCTGGGAGTTAGGCATGCTGGTGGTCTCGGTTCAGGCAGGTGTCGAGCTGGTCGATGTCGTCGCGGATGGCTTCACGGATGGCGGCGAGCTGGCGTTCGGCGACGCTGAGGGTTTCGATGAAGGTGCGCATCCAGGCCAGCCGTCGCTGGAAGTCTGCTCTCTCGGGCGAGTACTGGTCGCCGGCGGCCGCCCGGTAGCTGCGGGCTTCCTGCTAGGCGGTGCGGGCCGCTTACTGCTGGGCCTGGGTGAGGAGGCTGTCGGCGTCCCGCTCGGCCTCTTGGGCGGAAGTGTTCGAGGGCGGCGAGCAGCGCCTCGCCCACTGCCGGGTAGTGATCCCGGACCACCACGAATCTCCGGTGGTCGCGTCCGAGCTGCTCGAGCACCGGGACGATCGCGGGGAGGTCGTCGACGCCGGAGGATACTGAGCCCAGCGCGGCCACGAGCTTGTCGCGTTGCGCTTCCATGCTGGGGGGAACGTGTCGCGCAGTGCGGGGTGGGTGACGAAGAGCCTCGAGCAGACGAACAAGGGGACCTGGTCGCCGTGTTGGGCGGCGACGGCCCAGCTCATCTGGAGGCGCGCGGTGTCGATGGTCATGGGAGCCGACGTGCTCACTCGCCCGTCGGGGACTCGACAACGTCGGGCTTGGCGTGGGCCAGCGCGTCCGTGATCGCAGTGACGATGTCGTCGGGAGCGCCGGCGTCGGCGAGTGTGGCCCGAAGGTGGGCGACCACCCGATCGTAGTCCGCAGAGGTGATGCCGAGTCCGCGATGCGTCTCCGCCAGGGGCCGCCCCGGGTAGGTGTATGGGCCACCGAGCATCCAGGCGAGGAATAGGACCTCGTGGCGTTTGATCCGGTCGACGTCGTAGCCGACGAAGTGGGGGGCGAGCTCGGGGTCGGCCAGGACCCGGGCGTAGAGTTCGTCCACGACCGGGCGGATGGCGTCGATACCGCCGAGGCGCTCATAAGGGCCCGTCGGGTAACGGGTCGGCGCGTCGGGTTGGGGCTGGTCGGTCTCGGTCATGTGCGTTACCACCCTTCGGGGCTGGGTCGGGGGCGGTCGCCGCCGGCGGGCCACACAGACGTCCGGGCCACACCGCAGTAGAAGGAGGGCACCCATGCACCGTCGCTGGGCCGCGGCGCGAGGCGCCCCGGCCGCCACTGGTCGACCTGCACCACCCCGGGCAGGATGAGGTCGAGTCCTTCGAAGAACTGGCTCACATGCAGGTGGTCCCGCATCGCGAGTTCCCGGGCCGAGGCACCGGGCGCGTCGACGAGGGCCCGCATGGCCGCCGGGCCGATGTCGGCGGTCAGATGTGACAGGGCCAGGTAGCTGGCAGGCGCGAGAGCGTCGACCAACCGATGCACCATCCCGTGCGGATCATCTTCGTCCTCGATCAGGTGCAGGACCGAGATCAGCAGCAACGCCACCGGCTGGGTCAGGTCAAGGGTGCGAGCCGCGGCGTCCAGGACGTGATCGGGGTCCCGGAGGTCACCGGCCACAAACGCAGTGACGCCACGGCCGTCCGACAGCCGCATCTCGTGGGCGTGGGCCAAGACGACGGGGTCGTTGTCCACGCACACCAGCCGCACACCGGCGGCAGCCTCATGCACGACATCGGCCACACTGCCCGGGCCCGGGACCCCGGTCCCTATGTCGAGGAACTGACGGATGCCGCACGGTCCCGCCAGCCATTGCACCACCCGTCCCAGGAAGGCTCGATTCGCGCGCACATCCGCCCGCGCGTTCTCTAGGCCGCCCACTGTCGTGGACGCCCGCGCGACGGCTTGGCGATCGACCTCGAAGTGGGTGGTGCCGCCGGCCAGGTAGTCGTACATGCGAGCCGCCTGGGCCACCGCGTGGTTGTTTGTTGACACCGCGCGCCTCCCCAGGGGCGGTGGCGTTCGCTCTTCCAACCTGTGAGACCGCGGCCGGCGCCCCAGATCTCACTATAGATCAGCGTAGTTACCTGAGCACCTAGCGTGCCGACGGGTTGGGCCACGTCTCGTCCCGCCTGGCGGACATGGCCCAGGGCGTCGCAGGGCTGCGTGGTGCGGCTGCGCAAGGAGCTCGGCGCGGGCGCGATCGAGACTCGCCCGCAGGCAACCCTCGCCGCTGTTGAAAAGGACGAAGGGCCAGTTTGGTGGGTCGCCCGCTTCCGGTTGGGTAGGGCACCGACGAGGCGGGCCTCGCTCGCGCGCTGGCTCTGGAGGATCCCGACCGGCCCCGTCGCATGAACTTCTGCCCGACGTTTGTCGCCAAGCTGATCCACCGGTGGTCACATAGGGTCCTTCCCGGCGGCGTCGGTCGCGGCGCCGCCAGCCGCGCCGCCGTCCCCTGTCCTGGCTCCCACCGGCCGCGGTCCTCCAGCGCCCGGCCCCGCCACAGGCCCCAACGCCTCGTCGACCACGTAGCCGCCCGATCCGGCTCTCCCAACATCAACAGTTCATGTGCGCGCGCCACGAGCCGCTCGAACCGGCAGGCGTCCACCTCGTCCGCCGGCACCACCAGGCACTACCTGTGCAACCTCGAAGCGGGTCGTGCCCAACCGCGCGAGCGCGTCCGGCCGCAGTTCGCTGATGGTCCTTACCAGGGCCGCTATCAGCGCCAACCGCCGTCGCGGCGGTGGGGTGCCACCACCGTTCGGAGTGGCGTTAGGGTGCGCGGTGAAGCCGGACCTTGGCTTCCCGGACGAGGGCTGCCCGTACCCGGTGTGCGACAAGACGGGCGGTGGAGGTCAGGGTGACTGATACCCACAGCCACGGTCCTGGGCCGGGCGACAGCCACAGTCATGCGCCGGTGAGCCAGCAGGGACGCTGGGCCCAGGAGGCTGAGGCGCGCCTGTCGCTGTTTCGGCACGACGAGGAGATCGAGCGATCTGTCGCCTTCGGGTTGGCCGGGTCTCCCACGCTGGTGGATCGCACCATCCCTACCTTCGCCCGGGGCGAGCTCCCACATTTCGCCGGGGACCGGGGGACGTTCCTGAACTGCCCCTACGTCGAGGACGTGCACGACGTTGGCGACGCCGAAGTGGCGATATTCGGTGCGCCGCTGGATGCCGGCACGACGTATCGACCTGGCACCCGGTTCGGACCCACGGGGATCCGGCGCTCGACCAACCTCTTCGGCACCTACTGCTACGAGCTGGGCGTCGATCTGCGCGAGCAGCTCAATCTGGTGGACATCGGCGATGTCTTCACGATCCCAGGCAACCTCGAGAAGTCGTTCGACCAGATCAGCCAGGCCATGGCCCATGTGGTGCAAAGCGGCGTTGTGCCGGTGGTGCTGGGCGGAGATCACTCGATCGGGTTTCCCACTATCCGTGGCATGGCCCCCCATGTCGACGGCAACATCGGCATCATCCACTTCGACCGCCACGTCGACACTCAGGAGACCGACCTGGACGAGCGGATGCACACAACCCCGTGGTTCCACGCCACGAACATCCCCAACGCTCCGGCCACGAACCTGGTGCAGATCGGCATCGGCGGGTGGCAGGCACCACGGGCCGGGGTCAAGGTTGGTCGGGAGCGAGGCACGACGATCGTCACGGTCGGTGACGTAGAGCGGGTCGGGATCGAGAAGGTGGCCGAGGTCGCCCTCGAGACGGCTTGGAGCAACGCCAAAGCGGTCTACCTCTCCTTCGACATCGACGTCATCGACGCGGGTTTCGTCCCCGGCACCGGCTGGCCCGAGCCGGGTGGGCTGCTACCCCGGGAGGCCCTCAACCTGGTCCGGCTGGTGTCCGAGCCAGGGCTTGCGGGCATCGAGGTCGTCGAATGCTCACCGCCCTACGACTGGGCTGAGCAGACCGCCCTCCTGAGCAGTCGAGTGATTCTCGACAGCCTCGCGGTCCAAGTTGCCGCGGGAAAGCTGGGCCAAAAGGCCGCGACCAGCAGCCGCCACGCATGGGGACCACCCCGATCGGGCTGAGAACGTCTGATCAGCGGTGGAGGCACTGCTTTCGGCGCCGAGAAGGAGCGCTGGCAGGCGACGGCGAGCCTTAGCACCGAGGTTCGCCCTCCCGAGCGTCCTTTCTTTCCGAAGTGGATTACGCACGGGTCGTGCTCCTGTTACCGTCTCCGCCCATGGGGACGCGGAGCTCTCGACTGGTGGGGATCTTGGCCACGCTGGCGCTCGTCGTCGTGGGCTGTGGCGGCCAAGATGGCGACGATGAGGGGGCATCGGACGAGGACAATTCCGCGTCCGATGACGGAGCCATACAGGGCACCGGCGAGCCGCTCACGTTGGGGTATTCGGCCTGGCCCGGCTGGTTTCCCCTCGCCGTCGCAGAAGAAGTGGGGATCTTCGAGGATTACGGGCTCGACGTCGAGCTGCGATTCTTCGCCGACTACCTGGGCTCTCTCGACGCCATGGCGGGAGGACAGCTCGACGCCAACACACAGACCCTGAACGACACGATGTTCGCGGTGGCCGCAGGCGACGAGCAGGTGGTCGTGGTCACCAACGACAACTCCACCGGAAACGACGCCATCATCTGCGACCAGTCGGTGACCTCGATCGAGGACCTCGCCGGGCGAACCGTCGCAGCCGAGCAGGGCGTGGTCGACCACTTCCTGCTGCTCCAGGGCTTGGATTCGGTCGGGCTGACCGAGGACGACATCGACTTCCGTGGAGTGCTCACCGACGCGGCGGCCGCCGGGTTCGCCGACGGCGAGTTCGACTGCGTCGGCGTGTTCGCACCCTTCACGCTCACCGCCCTCGAACGGCCCGGCTCGCACGTGCTGTTCGACAGCTCCGACTACCCCGGCACCATCTCCGACCACATCGTGGTGACGCCCGAACTGATCGAGGACCGTCCCGAGGATGTCCAGGCGCTCGTCGACGCCTGGTACGCCACCCTGGACTACATCGACGCCCACCCCGAGGAGTCGCTCGAGATCTTGGCGGCGGCGGCGGACATCACGACCGACGAGTACGAGAGCCTCGCCGAAGGGACGACGATCTTCTCGGCCGAGGAGGCGCTGGCGTCGTTCGAGGACGGCGACGACACGACGTCGCTCCTCTACACGGCTCGTCTCATCAACCCCTTCCTGGTGGACGCCGGCCTGACCGAGGAGGAGGCCAGCCTCGACGGGCTGTTCGACGCCAGCTTCACCCAGGACTACATCGATCGGAACGGAGGGTGAGCATCGTCCCCCAGGACGATCCCGAGCCGGTGGCGATCGAGAGCACCGCCCCGCCCAACCGACAGCCGACGGTCTCGTCCGCGCCATCCGCGACCACCACCGGGACACGGGGCCGACGGCACCAGGCTCTCATGCGACTGCGCGGGGACATCCCCCGCTCGGTGCACCTGGGTTTGGCTGCTCTAGGCGTCCTCGTGCTGCTCGGTGGTTGGGCGCTGCTCGCCACGTCGATGGGCAGCGAGTCGTTCCTGCTGCCCACACCAGCCGAGGCGTGGGCAGCAGGCGTGGACCTGTACCGGTCGGGAGACCTCATGGCCGATCTGTCGGCCAGCGGCCGGCGCATCGCCATCGGCTACGGCATCAGCATCGTCATCGGTGTTGCGTTCGGCGTGCTGATCGGCAGCTTCCGCTCGGCCGCGGCCTTCGTCGAGCCCCAGGTCGCGCTGCTGCGCTACATCCCAGCGAGCGCCCTCACACCGCTGTTCCTGCTGTGGCTCGGCATCGACGAGGCCCCGAAGATCGCCCTCATCGTCGTCGGCACGGTCTTCTACAACATCCTCATGGTCGCCGATGTGGCCCGCGCTGTTCCCAAGGAGCTCGTCAATGCGTCGTATACGCTCGGCGCCGGCCGGCTCACGATCCTGCGCCGGGTGCTCCTGCCGTACAGCTGGCCGGGGATCATCGACGTGGCGCGGGTGAACCTGGCCGCGGCATGGCTGATGCTGGTCGTCGCCGAGTTGCTGGCGGCCCAGCAGGGGCTGGCGTTCCGCGTCGTGCGCGCCCAGCGTTTCCGCCAGGTCGACACGATGTTCGCGCTGCTCATCGTGTTCGCCGCCATCGGCCTGGTGAGCGACCTGGCCCTGCGAGCGTTGCGCAACCGCACCGCGCCGTGGTCGGAGGGAAGCCGATGACAGGGGTCATCGTGGAGGCCGTGACCAAGTCCTTCCGGGCCGGGCGGGGCGTCGACCCCCTCGTCGCCCTCGATGGAGTCGACATGCACATCGACGCCGGTGAGCTCGTCTCCATCGTCGGTGTCTCGGGATGCGGGAAGACCACGTTGCTGAACATCGTCGGGGGACTGGAGACAGCGACAGCCGGCCAGATCCGCATCGACGGCGACCTCATCGTCGGGCCCGGTCCTGACCGGGGCATGGTGTTCCAGGGCTACTCACTGTTCCCCTGGAAGTCGGTCACCCAGAACATCGCGTTCGGTCTCGAGTGCGCCCGCTGGCCGAAGGCTCGCCGCCAGGGCCGGATCGACGAGCTTCTCGGCGTCACCGGTCTCACCGAGTTCGCGGGCCATCGTCCGGATCAGCTCTCGGGCGGCATGCGACAGCGCGTCGCTATCGCTCGGGCGCTCGCCCCGGAGCCGGACGTGCTGCTGCTCGACGAGCCGTTCGGATCGCTCGACGCCCAAACCAAGCGCGTCATGCAGGACTTCCTGTTGTCGGTCCAGGCGCGGACGAGCGCCACGATCCTCCTGGTGACCCACGACGTCAGCGAGGCGATCTACCTGTCGCAACGGGTTTATGTGATGGCGTCACGACCCGGCCGCGTGCTCGAGGAGATCGCCGTCCCGTTCGGGAGCGTCCGTGGTCCCGCCGTCCTGCGCGACGCTCGGTTCCTCGACCTCCGCGAGGAGATCGAGGAGCTCCTGCATGCGCCTTCCCCCCTGGCATCTTCTTCCTCGGAGCAGGCAATCCCGGCACAGGCGGCGCCGCCTCTGCCGCCGCCGGTACCGCTCTGACCCGCGCGGCCCAGCCCCTCGGCGTCCGCCGTGTCCGACATGTGACGCCTGCCCCGTTGTCGCATCGGTCAGGCTTCCCTCACCGCGACGAGCGCAGCTCCAGGGTGATGCGGGTCCAGGCACCTACGTAGATCCGATCGCCGAGACGAATTGCGCGCGGGACGTTGGCGGTCAAGGGTTCAGGCGACTCGTTGAGGTAGGTCCCGTTGGTCGAGCCGTGGTCGACCACCGTCCAGGTGCCGTCGTCGCTGGGGAGCAGCGACGCGTGGATGTGTGACACGGCCGGGTCTTCGGGCGGGACGGCCAGATCGATGGCGGGCTCAGTGCCGAGCGTGCGGCTCCGACGGCCGATGGTGGCCGGCCCGGCCGGCAGCTCGATGGTGCGCGGCGGCGCCCCCACCGGGAACAGCACCTCACCCACCTGCTGGCTGTCGTAGTAGGCGCGGTCGGCGGCGACGACCGCGATCAACCGGCCGGCGGCCCCAGCCCTCGGGGTCGCTGTCGGCGACGACGGCGACGGGGGCACCGACGCCGGGTGGGACGGCTTCGGTGCCGCAGTTGGCACGGCGGGCAGCGGGGCCGGAGGCAGCAGGACGGGTTGGGGCACCGGGGCAGCCGGCATGCTGCCCGTTGCGGGGTCGTAGCCACATACCTCGCAGAAGTGAGCACCGGTGTCGAGCTCGGACGAGCAGTACGGGCACTCGCTCGCGCCGGCCACCGGCGCGACGCCGTCGGAACCGGCCCCGGCAGGCACCGACGGTCCCGAGGGCTCTGGTGCCTCGAACGAAGCGGCGGATGCCGTCCGCGGCGATGGCGCTGGCGGTGCCGAGTTGGGCACGGTCGGCCTCGAGGCGGTCTTGACGCCGCTGTCCGGTACGCGGGGAGAGAAGGAGATCGTCGCACCGCAGACCGAACAGAGGTCCCGGTCGTCCGAGATGTGACCGTTCGGGCAGACGACGTTCGATCCCAGCTCCTTCATCCTGCTTCTCCCCCGGTGCCTGTGCCGGCGCCGTCGCTCTCGGGAGGCCTCGCCGGCTTGGTACCCCCCACCCGAACCGTCCTTCTGGAGCGGGTGTCGAGCTCCGCGCCCCGGTCCTTGTGCACCCGAACCGTCCGGGTAGACCGGGTGTCGAGCTCCATCTGGTCCGCTTTGGCGACGTTCCTGCGGATGCGCACGGTCCCGGTCCGCTCGTCCTCCACGTCCACCACCTTCCTCAGCAGTCTGATGGTTCCGGTGTGTCCCGAGCTGGCGGCCAGGCGGGTGGCCTGACCGAGCCGCACTGTGGCGGTCCTCTCGTCGCCGGCCTCCAGTGCCCGCAGCCCCTGATGGATGGCCGACGACAGCTCGGCCTGCCGGCTGTAGTGCGCCACCTCAGGGCTGACCTGCGTGCCGATGCCGTCGTCGGTCCACACCATCCGCACCAGGCCCGGGCCGACGACGGCGCCGTCGACGACCAAGCTGAGCCGGGCGGCCAGCATCTCGATCCCCGTCCCGTAGGCCGGGACGGTTACCGACAGGTGGTAGTCGCGCGCTTCGGAACCCCAGGACCCGAGCGGGTACTCCCGGAAGTGGAGGTCGACCTGCTTTCCCCAGCCGGTCAGATCTTCGACCTCCGGGGCAACCTGGCGGAAGAAGCTCACCGCCGCTCCCCCCGGGCACCACACCCGCAACGACGCCTGCGCGGCACGGCCCATCGACGCCTGCATCAGCCCCTGGAGCTCGGCTTCCAACCCGTCCGAATCGCGGATGATGTCGACGGACCCGAGCAGAGCGGAGGCGACAGTACGCAGCTCCTCGACGACCCAGTCGGTGCCGACGCCCCGGCAGTCCGCCTGGAACAGGCCTCGGCACTGCGAAAGGGCCGCCTCGAGGACCCCTGGCACCTCGTTGTTCTCGCCGTCGGTGAGCAGGATGGCATGCCGCCGGGGCGTGGGGCTGGCCACGAACAGCTCACGCGCCGCCAGCAGCCATTTCGAGATCGCCGTCCCGCCGCAGGGCTCCAGGTGACGAACCGCCTCCCGGGCCGCGGCCCGGGTCGAGGGATCGGCGACCACCAGCCCGGTGCCCCACGGTGGGAAGACGACGGAGGCGTCGTGGTTGCCCGCCACGATCCCGAAGCGCACACCGTCGCGGATGCGGTCGACGGCGAGCCCGGCGGCTCGGACGGCCGCGTGGATGCGCCGGGGCGGCGTGTACATCGAGCCCGAGACGTCGATGATGAGGACCTCGGCTGCCTCCCCGGCCACCACGGGGGCAGGCCCGTGGGCCGTCACGGTGACGATGGCGTCCATCGTCGTGGCCTGCGGCGGGACGTACTCGTTCTGGAAGACGTCGAGCGAGAAGTCGGTCATCGCCGCTCCTGTCCGTCTAAGTCGTGGGGGCCTACGGCCACGGTGATGTTGTCGCCGCCTCCGGAGGCGTTCGCGAAGACCACCAGGCGACGGGCAAGCGTGATGGTGGTCTCGGACCCGATCGGTCCGATCAGGTGGGCCATGCCCTCGAGGGTGGGGGCGTAAGTCCACAGCCCATCGGACATCAGCACGACGAGACCGGGTCCAGGCAGCTCGCCCGCGGTGACGGCAGGCTCGGCGTCGCTGGAGTCGACGCCGAGCCACCGGGTGACGGTGTGGGCGCCTGGGCGGTCCATGACCTGCGCCGCGGTGAGGTCGCCCGAGGCCATCATCTCACTGGCCAGCGAGTCGTCCTGGCCGATCTGCAGTGCTCCGTGGGCGTCGACCCAGTAAGCGCGGCTGTCGCCCACCGAGGCGAAGGCAGCGTTGGCTCCCCGCACCGCCGCGGCCACGAAGGTACAGGCGCCCGGCCCCACGTCGAGGGTTGGGTCATAGGGCACGGCAGCCGCGGCCTGCTGGGCGGCCGCGGCGGCGACGGCCATGGCGGCTCCGAGGTCGCCCCCCTCCGCCACGGCCCCGCTGAGCACGTGCAGCGCCGCGTCGACGGCTGCCTGTGACACCAGGTGGGGATCCTGGCTGACCGACACCCCGTCACAGACCACCAGGGCGAAGCCTCCGGGGTCCCCCTCGACCCATCGAACGCCGACGGCGTCCTCGTTGCGCCAGTGCGAGGAGCCCTGGTCGGTGACGGCTGCCACGGGGCCGTCGACCAGCTCGCGGTAGTCGTGGGCCTTCGCCCGTAGTCCTGGGCCAGGCCTGCCGCCCCAACGCTCGACCCTGGAGTCGGCAGGGCTGACACCGTCGTCTCGGGAGGCTTCGACCGACGACCTCTCGCCGATGTCGGCGCTGCTGGTGGCCAGGGAGGGGGCGGAGAGGGCAGCGCCGCACAGCTCGCACCAGCGATCGGCCGGAGTCATGGGATCACCGCAGACAGAGCACGCCATGCGCGCATCGGTTCCGGCCCCGTCGCTCACAGGAGCGTGCGCGGTCGTACGAGGTTGGCCCGGTCGACCAGTTCGTTCCGCTCCCGGGCGGTCGTTGCGGTCCGGGCGATGTCGCGGTAAGTCGACTCCAGGCCTGCCCTCAGGGCGGTCTCGCTGAAGGGCCGCCCCAGGATCCGCACTGCCGAGGTCGCCGTGACACGACCCCCGGCCAGGGCGGCCAGGCCGGCCTCGAACAGCTCGCGTGCGAGCTGCGCGTAGCGCCGCGGGGTGAGCCACAGCTCGTCCAGGATCAGCGACGCTCGCTCGAGCTGATCGGGGCGCGGCGGCTCGGCCTGAGGCCATGGCGTCGATGCGAGGGCGCGCACGGCCGCGATGCGGGCGGCGACGTGTGCGCTGGAGGCGGCCGGCACCCGATCCAGAGCGGCCACCGCGCCCTCGCGGTCGCCCAGAGCCACCCGCACGCGGGCCAGCCCGAAGGCGCCGAACACGTAGGCGGGGTCGGTCCGGCTGGCCACGTCGTAGAGGTGGGCGCTTCGACCCAGGTTGCCCGCAAGCTCGTGGGCCAGCGCCAAGGCCAGCTTGGCGGGCACCTCGCCGGGGAGGTCGGTGTAGACGGGGTCGAGCCAGTCGACGGCTCCGACGGCCAGCCCCTGGGCGAGGGCCGTCAGGCCTCGGTGCCACCACAAGTGCCAGTCCCGGTCGTCGCCGAGGCGGTCGAGCGTGGCGGCCGCCGGCTCCGGCGTACCGGCATAGAGCTGGGCCCGGGCCAGGCAGAGCAGCGTCTCAGGGGTGGCCGGCACCGAATCGGTGGACAGGGCCGAGGTGAGGTTGGCGACCACCGCGGTCGGCTCGCCGTCGGCCACGCCGAGCACGACGCCTGCACCGGGGTCGGAGGGGTCGACCTTGGGGGCCGGCAGGAGGCGCCAGTCCGGCCCTACCTCGTCGTGGGCGCCGGCACCCACCACGCCACCGGGCTCGAAGACCGTGCTCACCGCCGGCTGCGCCTCTCCACGGGCCGCGGATTCCTCGCGCAGGATGCCGAGGAGCTGCTCGGCCATGTCCTCGGCGGACTCGAACCGGTCACTCGGGTCGGTGGCGGTGGCCTTGAGGAGGAAACGGTAGAGCGACTCGTGCTGGGCCAGCACCGGGTACACGTCGGGCCCGGGCACGCTGGTGGCGTACGTGGTCTGGTAGCCGCGGAAGTCCAGCAGCAGAACGGCCAGCATGCGGCCGACGGTGTAGAGGTCGGAGGCCACCGACGGCCCCGAATCCGCGACCTCTGGGGCCTGATACCCGATGGTGGCGTAGATCGCCGACTCGTCGTCGTCGATGCGACGGACCCCGCCCACATCGATGATCTTGAGGGAATCGCCTGAGAGGATGACGTTGTCGGGCTTCATGTCGCAGTACAACAGGCCCTGGGCGTGGAAGTAGCCCATGGCGGGTAGGACGCCCAAGGCGTAGACGATCGCCCTCTCCACCGGCAGGGGGTCGATGCCGCCGCTGTTGACGGCGTCGCGCCGGGCCTTGAGGATCGCCTTGAGACTCTGGCCGCCGATGTACTCCATGACGATGTAGCCGGCATCCTCGTGAGCAACGAAGTTGTGGATGCGGACGATGTTGGGGTGGTCGAGTGCGGCAAGGAACCGGCGCTCCGCGACTGCGGCCATGGCCGCCTCCTCGCTGGCGGTGTCGAGCAGACCCTTGAGCACCACCCAGCGATCGGAGACCGCTCGGTCACGCGCCAGGTAGATCCATCCGAGCCCGCCGTGGGCCAGGGCACCTATGACCTGGTACTGGCCACCGACCAAGTCGCCGGGACCGAGCCGAGGTGTGAAGGAGAACCGGGCCCGGCACTGGCGACAGAACCCGTCGGGCCGCCCCGGCCGATCGCCGCGAGCGCGTCCGACCGGACTGTCGCAGTTGGAGCAGAAGCGATCGTTCTCGTGGACCTCGGCGACACGCATGACCGCCGCCAAGGGGTCGCCCTCCGGGACAGCAGGGACCTCGACGAGACCGTGTCCGAGCCGTCTTCCCCCGGTCCGGCGGCTGCGGACCCGTTGGGATCCCCGGCTCGCAGCCCTCCCGCCCGACGAGCCGATGCGTGCCGACGACGGGCGCAGGCGAGGCGCAGGATCCTGGTAGTGGTCGCCGCCCGGGCCCCTGCCGTCGCTGGGGCCGCCACCCGCTGCCGGGGAGTTCCACACGGGAGCGGGAGCGGCGCTTGGCGGCGGGACGACGAGGGCGCCGGGGGCCAGGGGCGCTCGGCCACACGAGTCGCAGTAGCCATCAGCGACCCGCCCGTCACACCCCGGGAACGCGCAGGCGCTGGTCGGTTCCGCCAGGCCAGGCGCGGGGAGCAGGCTCCCCGGGGCGGGCGGGGCTGCCGGGGCACTCGGGCTCGGGACGGCATAGGCGTACGGCTGCTCGGCAAGACCGGGTGTCGCTCCAGCCCTGGAGGGCGCGGCGAGGGGTGCTCGGCCACACGAGTCGCAGTAGCCATGAGCGATCGTCCCGTCACACCCCGGGAACGCGCAGTGACTCATCTCGCTCACGTCGCCACTCGTCGATCGGCTCCTGAGGCACGTGCCCGTGACGGTCGGTGCTCATGGTCGAGGTCGGGTTGCACGAGTCCCGAGGGGTCGGTCGTCGCACCCGGCGTCCTCCCGTGCGGCACCCTGGCGTCCGCGTCGTCCGTGGCTCCCATCGTCGTGACACCTCGCGGTGGCTCGACCGCCTCGCCCACCGATCCGAAGGCACCGCCGGTCGTGTCCGATGACGGCGGCTGACGGAGGCCCTCCAGGAGCTCCTCGACTGCAGTCTCCGCGGCCTCGAGGTCGCAGGGGACTTCCAGCGACCGCAGGGCCCGCCCGGCCAGCTCGGTGACGAGCGGATCCTCGGCCCGGCCCAGCGCTCCCGCCTTGACCCGTGCTGCCCGCAGCAGGCCTTGGAGCTCGCGGCGCCGGCGCCGCGGACGGGCGTTGGCCTCGGCGACCTGGCGGGCTACCGCCAGGGTCTGGTCGGCGAGCGCCCGCCAGCGGGCCAGCCCGGCCCCGGCGCGGGACACGTGTCCTTCGGAAACGAGTCGCTCCAGGCGCGCCAGCCACGGCCGCAGGCCGGGCTGGTCGTGCAGCACCTTCGCCGCGACCGGTTCCAGGAGTCCCTCGGGGCTGGCAATCTCGAGCCGGGTCTGGTCGAAGGCGTCACGCCCCTCGGCCAACAGTCCCTCGAGCTCAGCGAGCGTGCGGGCGGCGCCGGCGGCTTCCTCGCTCAGGCGGGCAAGCTCGGCGCGGGCGCCGGCGATGCCTGCCAGGGTCGACTCGAGCCCGCTGACCTCCTCGGCGGCACCCAGCGGGTCCTCGATGATGTGATTAGGAAGGGCCTCGATCGCAGCGACCGCCGCGGCCACAGGCCGGTGACCCGGTAGCTCGGCTGCCAGGTGGTGAGCCTCGGTCGTCACCCGGTCGAGGCGAGGGAGCAGCTCACGCCAGGCGGCGTCGACCTCGGCGACGACCTGGT
>DASRJN010000684.1:0-17637 GCA_035649455.1 Acidimicrobiales bacterium | reverse complement strand
GAGGCGACGAGGCGGGCTTGCAGGCCGTCGAGGACGCGCTCGAGGCCGTACTCGAAGTCGTCGTCCATCGCCTGCTCGGGGTCCAGGCCGGCATAGCCGTCCGTGAGCGTGCGGAGCCGCTCGTGCCCTTCGGTGACGTCCTCGGAGGCGCGCATCATCTCGTCCAGCCAGTCCTGGGGGCTCTGGCCCTGGCGTGCGAGCATCCCGCGCAGGGCCGCCTCGCTCAGGGCGATCCCGGCCACGTAGGCGGAGACGGTGTTCAGGGCGCTCTCGGCTTCCGGGAGCGGGAAGCCCGCGGCCTCGAACACCGCGAGCATGCGTTCGGTGGTGCGGGTGAGGTTGGGGCCGGGCACAGCCGCTACCAGGTGGGCCAGCTCCGAGACCACCCAGCGGTGGCGCACGATGCCTGAGCGCACGCTGCGGGCGTACCGGCGGGTCGCCTCCCGCCAGTCGGGCACCTCGCCGGCGGCGGGCACCTCGACCTCGGCGTTGATCTCGTTGACGACCAGCTCGATCAGCTCGTCGCGGTTGGCGACGTGCCAGTAGAGCGAGGTCGTGCCCACCCCGAGCGCCGCCGCGAGCTTGCGCATGCTCAGGGCCTCGGCGCCCTCGGTATCGAGCAGGCGCAGGGCCTCGGCGACGATCCGGTCGCGGGTGAGGGCGGAGCGCGGTTCGCGGCGGGGCCGGAGCCAGACCGACGGATATGACGGCTCACTCGCGGGCATGGCGCTCCTTCTGTGTCCTTTCCGATTCTAGGGTTGCGGAACACTGTACGAGTCATAGTACACTGTTCGAGCAATGGAACGCTGTTCTATGAGAGGAGGTGGCTGAGAGCCATGGAAACCACCAACGCCATCGAGGTCAGGAACCTCGTGAAGGGGTACAAGGGGGTGCCGGTGCTCCAGGACGTGTCGTTCACGGTGGGGCGGGGCACGGTGTTCGCGCTGCTGGGCGCCAACGGGTCGGGCAAGACGACCACGATCAACATCCTCACCACATTGATCGGTGCGGATGGCGGCTCGGCGAGCGTCGGCGGGTTCGACGTGGGGTCCCAGCCGGCCAAGGTCCGCGAGCAGATCAGCCTGACCGGCCAGTTCGCGGCGGTGGACGACATCCTCACCGCCCGGGAGAACCTGGTGATGATGGGCGACCTGCGCCACGTGCCCGACCCGGGCCAGCTCGCGGCAGGCCTGCTCGACACGTTCGATCTCGGCGAGGCGGCCGACCGCCCCGTGCTCACCTTCTCGGGTGGGATGCGGCGCCGGCTCGACATCGCCATGAGCCTGGTGGGGGATGCACCCATCATCTTCTTCGACGAGCCCACGACCGGCCTCGACCCCCAGAGCCGGTCCGGCATGTGGGCCACCATCCGGCAGCTGGTCGAGCGCGGGACGACGATCTTCCTGACCACCCAGTACCTGGAGGAGGCCGACCAGCTCGCCGATGAGATCGCGATCCTGCACGGCGGCCGGATCGTGGCCCGCGGCACGCCCGACGACCTGAAGGCCACGGTGCCCAGCGGGTTCGTCGAGCTGGACTTCAGCGACGACACCCAGCTGGCTGCGGCGCAGGTGGCACTCGGCGAGGGGCACGAGGTCAGCCGCGTGGATTCGAAGCTGACCGTGGCCACCACCGGCGCGGTGGCCGACATCGCGGACATCTTCATCCGGCTCAACCGGGCCGGGATCGAGCCGGCCGGGTTCTCCCGCCAGCTACCCACCCTGGACGACGTGTTCTTCAAGATCCTCGACGACGACAAGCAAGAGGAGGACCGGCATGCGAGCGCTCACTGACACCTGGACGATGACCAAGCGCAGCCTCCGTCACACGACCCGCAGCATCGACACCATCATCACGGTCGTCCTGACCCCGATCGCCCTGTTGCTGCTGTTCGTCTACGTCTTCGGCGGCGCCATCGGCACCCAGACCGGCTCGATCGACTACGTCGACTATGTCACCCCCGCGGTCGTGATCATGACCGTGATCAGCGGCATCGCCTACGCCGCCGTGCGCCTGGCCACCGACCTCCAGAAAGGCATCATCAGCCGCTTCCGGACCATGCCGGTGGCGCCCTCGTCGGTCCTCAGCGGACAGGCCGTGTCGTCGACGCTGTCGGTGCTCTTCTCCTGCTCCCTGGTGGTGCTGGTGGCGTTCCTCGTCGGGTTCCGCACCGACGCGGACGCGGTCGCCTGGCTCGCGTTCCTGGGCCTGCTGGTCCTGTTCACCCTGGCCACCACCTGGCTGGCCATGTTCTTCGGCCTGCTGGCCAAGACCGTCGAAGGGGCGGGGGCGTTCAGCTACCTCCTGTTCCTGCTGATCTTCCTCAGCCCCTCCTTCGTCCCCACCGACTCGATCACGCCGGCGCTGAGAGGCTTCGCCGAGAACCAGCCGATGACCCCCATCATCGAGACCATGCGCTCACTGCTCACCGAGGGCACCGCAGGGCCCGACGTCTGGGCCGCCGTGGCATGGGCTGCGGGCATCCTGGCCGTCTCCTACACCCTGGCCCTCGGCGTCTACCGCCGCCGCACCCCAGTCCAGGCCGCCTCGTGAGGCAGTGGCCGGCGTGACCCGAGGGTCACGCCGGCCATCGGCTCAGTGGTCGTGGTGCTCGCACTGGAGGCCGTTCTCGTCCACGCCCGCGAACCGGCCGCACATCGTGTCGACGATCCAGACGTGGACCATGGGCGGCGTGGGCTGGATGTGGCCGCGCTCGCAGACGCCGTTCACCGTCACGCCCACCAGGCGGAAGTTGTTGTCGAAGCACAGGTTGGTGTGGACGTGCCAGCCGGGCAGGAAGGCGCTGTCCGCCGGGAGGTGGTTGAGGTCGGCGCCGAGGCCGAGCATGTACATGGCCGCCTCCAGGACCGGGCCGTCACCCGTGTTGCGGAACACCAGCGACTCCGGGACCTGCGGGTCGAGGGTGCGGCCGTCGACGATGCGGCCCAGGTGGATCCAGTGCTGGTAGGTGCCGGGCTGCTGGCCGTCGAAGATGTACGCGTAGTTCATCAAGGGCAGGATCGCCGGGTTGGCGAACTGCGGCATGGCCGCGGTGGTCCGGTCGACCAGGCTCTGGGCGAAGGCCGTCTGCTCCGGCGTCCAGTTCGGGTCGAAGCCGCTGGGCATCGGCTCCTCCGGGTGGCCGTGGCCGGGGTCGCCCGGGTTGCCGTGGGCGGGATCGCCCGGGTTGCCGTGCGCGGGATCGCCCGGGTTGCCGTGGGCGGGATCGCCCGGGTTGCCGTGGCCAGGATCGCCCGGGTTGCCGTGGGCAGGGTCGCCCGGGGTCCCGTGGCCGCCGTTGGTCCCGTGGGTCACGGTGCCGCCGGTGCGGCTCCTGTGGTGGCCGCCGCTCCCGCCGCTGGTTCCGCCGCGGCTGTCCCCGTGGCCATGGCCATCGGGGTCGGCAGCCGCGCTCTCGTCGCCCGCGCCGTGGTCCTCCATCGCCTCGTCCGACCCGTGGCCGTCGTCGCCGTGGCCGGTCTCGGTCTCTTCCCCGTGGTCCTCGTCCCCGTCCTCCTCGTCGTGGTCCATGTCGTGGCCCGGGGCGTCCATGTCGTGCTCTTCGCTCTGCTCGGCTGTGTCGGCCTGGTCGTCGCCCTTCGAGCAGGCCGCGATGAGGCTGGTGACCAGAACGGCGGCGACGCCGACCGCCACTGCGCCGGTGAGCCCGAAGCGACCGGCATCGCGGCGACGCCGGGACCGGGCGACAAGGACCAGCACCCCGCCGGCGACGGCGAGGACGAGCCCGATCGACACCAGCGTCTCGGTGGCGCTCGCGCCGGTCTCGGGCAGGGTGCCGTGCGCCGGGGACGGGGCTTGGACCTGGGAGGTCGTCGTGGACGCGGTCGGCGCGGCGCCCGCCGGGGTGGGGGTGCCCGGCGAGCTCACCGGCGTGAACGAGTCCCCGGTCGGCGCGGCCAGGCCCAGGGGCGCCAGCACGGCGTCGACCAGGAAGCGGCTGGTCCGGCGGGTGGCGTCCCGCTGCCGCAGGGCGGCCACGTCGCCGAAGACGCCGTCGTAGCCGGCCGTCTCGCAGATGACGCCGACCCGGCGCGAATGCTCGCACGCCCACTGGGCCAGGAACTGCGGGGCCGGTGTGCTGTTCGTCGAGTTGAGCGCCAGCGTCGGCGCCTCGCCGGCATCGTGGCGGCCGAGGTCGACCCCGCCGATCCCGACGGCGGCGGCCACGGCCGGGCTTCCGGTCACGCCCATCTGGCCGGGAAGGTCGGCCAGGTGCAGGGCGGTGGCGGCCCCGGCCTCGCTGCCGGCAGCGGCGATGGCCCTGGTATCGATCCGGTAGTCCTCGGCGTGAGCGCGTAGCCAGGCGACGCCGGCGACCGCGTCCTGGTGGGCGTCGAGGAACGCGGCAGTGAGCCCGGGCGCGTCGTTGAACGGGCAGCAGAGCTGGGGCCGCTGCCGGTAGTTCATCACCGCCACGACGTAGCCGCGGCGGGCGAACGCCTCGGCGTAGGCCGGAGCGACATCGGCGTCCGGGTCGCCGAACCAGCCGCCGGGCAGCCACACCAGCGCGGGCCGCAGCGTCGCCGTGTCTCCCGCCGGCTGGTAGATGTCGACGGTCAGCGTGACCGGCGGGCCGGCCGCGGTCGGCGCGGTCCGGTAGGGGAGGTCCTCGGCCACCTCGACATGGTCGAACACCGGGTCGAGATAGCGCTTCTGCCCGGACACCACGGGCGGGGCGAAGGCGATCGGAGCGGTCCCCCGCCGAGGCCGGCCGTTGTCACCGAAGGAGATCGCCGCGACCTCGCAGCCGGGGGCCGCCCGGCAGTCGACGGCCTCGCCGCCCTCGGTGGTGAAGGTGGCGCCGACGCCGAGGGTGAGCGAGATCGTCCCGTCGTTGTCGGCGTCGACCTGCGTCTCGGTCTCGGGATCACAGGCGCCGCCGCCGGTGCGGCAGACGCTCACCGTGCCCGACCCTTGCTCGGGGAAGCCCGAGCCGGTGATCGTCAGGGAGGCCGGGTCGGGCAGGTCGGTCGAGGGGGTGACGGTCAGGCTCGGCCCCGGCAGGAGGGGTCCGTCGGGCCGGAAGTGGAGCGGGGTCCGGGCGGCCCGGGGCGAGTTGATCTGACTCGTGGTGGCGACCAGGATGCACGGCTCGGCGCTGGTGCGGCAGTCGATGCTGCCGGGCTCGCCGATGACGACGGCGCCGAGCGTCACATCCTGGGTGAAGCCTCCGTCCGGGTCCACGCCGACGAAGTCGACGAACTCGCAACCGTCGCCGTCGTCGCCGGGCGGGCACTCCAGGAGCTGGACGAAGTCGGACGTGAACCCGGCGCCGGTGGCGTTCACGGTCTGGCCGTCGACCAGGTCCGTGTCGGGTGTGATCGTCAGGGTCGGCGGGACGACCTCGGTGTCGGGGTCCAAGGTGATCGGGGCGATGCCGACCTTCCGGGCGCTGCGGCCACTGTCGGTGGTCACTACGACGACACACGCCCCCGGCTCCCGGCAGTCGACCGTGCCGCTGCCGGTCTCGATGATGGCCGTCACCCGCAGCTGGACGGTCGCGGTCCGGTCTTCCGCAACCTGGAAGTCGGAAGCCGTGTTGAAGTCGCAGTCGACGTTCGACGCGGGGTCGGCCTTGCACACGAGGGCGAGGCCGTCGTCCTCCCACACCAGGCCCGCGGCGGCCACCGTCACCTGCTGGCCGTCCACGAGCCCGTCGTCGGGGTCGACGGTCACGGTGGGGGGCGGGGCCAGCGGCGCACCGAGGGCAAAGCCGAGCGGGACCTCGATCGGCTGGAAACCCTGCGCGTCGGCCGGGAAGACGAGGATCACGCAGGCGCCGGCCGCGCGGCAGTCGAGCTCGTCGGGCGCGTCGAAGTCCCCGACGGCCATGACGGCGTCGACCCCCAGCTCGAAGCTGACGTTGCCGGACCCGTCGGCGGTGCCGAACCGGGCGTCGAAGAAGTCGCACGACTCGAAGCTCGCGCTCGCGCCGGCGGCGCACTGCGCGGCCTGCACCGTCGCGCGCGCCGGCAGGCCCGTGACGGAGACCGTCACCCGGGATCCGTCCACCAGTCCGCTGGCCGGCTCCACCGTCGCCTGGGGTGCCGCCTGGGCGCCACCGGGGATGGATCCCGCCGCCAGCCCGGCTGCCAGTGTGGCCGTCACCAGCCCGATCGCCGCCAGCGCCTTGGCCGGCCGCCGCACGAAAGTCATCACCGCTCCCCACATGTCGGTGCCCCGCCGCTGCTTAGCAGTAGGGGCTAGTTCTAAGACGCGTGAGCGGGTGGTTTGGTTCGAGCCGCGCGGAGAATTTTTCGGCGGCGCATCAGTCGAACAGGATGACGTCGCGGGCGATCTCGCCGGTCCGCATCCGGGCGAAGGCGGCATTGACCTCGTCGAGCGGGATGCGGGTCGAGATCATGTCGTCGAGGTTGAGCCGGCCCTGGAGGTACATGTCGACGTAGCGGGGCATGTCGACGCGGAACCGGTTGGATCCCATGTTGGATCCCTGGATCTTCTTCTCGGCCAGGAAGGCGAAGCCCGGCAGCTCGACGCTGTCGCCGACCGGGATCATGCCGATGACGGTGGCACAGCCTCCCGGCTTCAGCATGGCGAAGGCCTGCTCGG
Organism: Acidimicrobiales bacterium; assembly: GCA_035649455.1. Taxonomy (GTDB): domain Bacteria; phylum Actinomycetota; class Acidimicrobiia; order Acidimicrobiales; family VFJN01; genus ZC4RG19. The sequence goes on along the minus strand of DASRJN010000684.1, from coordinate 11,046 downwards.
CGGCGACCTTGAGACCGATCGCCTCGAAGGCGTGGTCCACGCCGCCGCGGGTCATCTCCATCACGGTGCCGATGGGGTCGGCATCCTTGGCGTTCACGGTGTCGGTGGCCCCGAACCTGCGGGCGAGATCCAGCTTCGAGGGGACCATGTCGACCGCGATGATCCGGCCGGCTCCGGCGATCGCCGCGCCCTGGACGGCCGCCAGCCCGACGCCGCCGCAGCCGATGACGGCGACTGTCTCGCCGGCTCGCACACCGGCGGTGTTGAGCACGGCGCCGAGCCCGGTCGTGACCCCGCACCCGAGCAGCGCGGCGCGGTCGAGCGGCATGTCGTCGGAGATCTTCACGACGGCGCCCTCGTGCACGAGCATCTGCTCGGCGAACGACGACAGGTCCAGGAACTGGAACACCGGCGAGCCGTTCTGCGACAGCCGCGGCGGGGCGTCACCCGCCCGGCGGACCGCCTCCTTGGTGCACAGGTTCGGCTTGCCCGACACGCAGAACTCGCACTGGCCGCAGAAGACCGACAGGCAGGTGATGACATGGTCACCCGGCTCGACGTGGCTGACGTCGGCCCCGACCGCCTCGACGATCCCGGCCGACTCGTGGCCCATGACCACGGGAGTCATGTACGGATACTTGCCCTCCATGAAGTGGAGGTCGCTGTGGCAGCACCCGGCCGCCACCGTGCGGACGAGCACCTCCCGAGGGCCCGGCTTGTCGATCTGGACCTCGTCGATCACGAGCTCACCCGGAATGGCCTGCAGAACAGCAGCCTTCACGTCCATCTCCCCTCAGCCAGTCCCGGCGACCCTAGCCGGGCGGTCGCTTCGGGGCGCCGGGGTGATGGGCGCGGAGCGAGAGGAAGTGGTCGTAGGTGGCGTCGAGGGCGTCCCGGAGGTACTGGGGGTCCTTGTAGGTCTTCGACAGCAGTAGGCCGCCCTGGAGGCTGGCGAAGACGGCGACGCCGAGGCGGCGGGGGTCGGCGCGTTCGTCGAGCTCGCCGCTGACCTTCATGCGTTCGATGCCCTCGATGACATAGCCGATCCAGGTGTCGAAGCCGCAGGTCAGGTCGCCCCGGGCGGCCTCGTCGCAGTCGGCGAGCTCACTCGCCAGGGCGCCGAGCGGGCAGCCGGGGCAGTCGCGCTCTGCGTTCTGGTCGACGAGCCAGTCGAACCAGCCCCGGAGGGCGGCGAGGCTGTCGACCTTGTCGAGCTGCGGGCCCTGGCAGTGGACGGTCTCGCCGACACGCCGGGCGATCACCGCTCTGACCAGGTCCTCCTTGTCGGAAAAGTAGTGGTACAGCTGGCTCTTGCTGGCGCCGGCGGCCTCGAGGATCTGGTCGAGCCGGGCGCCTCCGGCCCCGCGCTCGGCCACCAGCGCGGCCGCGGCGTCGACGATGCGCTCGCGGCTGCGACGGCCGCGCTCGGTGAGCGGTTCCTCGACCACGCCCTCACGATAGCGCTCTGGACTAGCCAGTCCACTTTTGCTAGGAACTGACTGGACCAGATAGTCCATTTCTCAGAGAGGCGAGGTGAGCGATGACAGAGACGCGCTCCGCTCCGGCGGACGTCGAGCCCCGACGTTGGTGGGTGCTGGCGGTGATGTCCGTGGGAACGCTGCTGGTGTTCCTCGACGACACCGTCGTGAACACCGCGCTCCCCCAGATCTCGGTCGACCTGGACGCGTCGATCTCGGCCCTGCAGTGGGTGATCGACGCCTACGTGCTGGTGCTGGCCGGGCTGCTGCTGCTCTGCGGATCGATCGGCGACCGCTACGGCCGCAAGCGGATGATGACCATCGGCCTCGTGGTGTTCGGGTTCGCCGCCGCCGGCGCGGCGCTGGCCGACAGCACGGGCGTGCTGATCGCCATGCGTGCGCTGCAAGGCCTCGGCGCGGCGTGCGTGCTGCCGGCCACGCTGTCGATCGTCGTCAATGTCTTCCCGCGCGAGGAGCGGGCCAAGGCCATCGCCGTGTGGACCGCCGTCGGCGGGCTCGGCGTCGCGCTGGGCCCGGTCGCCGGCGGCCTGCTGATCGAGGCCTCGGACTGGTCGGCCGCGTTCTGGCTGTTCATCCCGCTGGTCGTCGCCGCGCTGGTGGGCATGGCTGTCGTCCCCGAGTCACGTGACCCGCGCCGCATCGGCCTCGATGTGCCCGGTGCGATCCTGGGCACCGCGGGTCTCACCGCGCTGGTCTACGGGATCATCCGGGGTGGCGAGGTCGGGTGGGACCAGGGTGCCGTGCTCGGCTCGTTCGCTGCGGCAGCCGTGCTGCTCACGGTCTTCGGGATCGTCGAGACCCGGGCCAGCACGCCGATGCTGCCGCTGCGCTTCTTCCGGGAGCGGGATCTCACCGGCGCGGTCCTGCTGATCGGCATCGTGCTGTTCGCGATGTTCGTGACGTTCTTCTTCCTCACCCAGTACTTCCAGATCGTCCAGGGGCGCAGTGCGCTCGAGGCCGGCCTGCTCCTGGTGGCCCCGGCGGGCGGCATAATCATCGGCTCCGGCGTGGCCGGGAAGCTGATCCACGCGGTCGGGCCGCGGGCCCTGACCGTGGCGATGGTGGTCGTCGTCGTCGTGCCCCTCCTGCTCCTCACCGGGATCACCGAGACCACCAATGCGGGGGCGATCGCCATCGCCCTCGGCTTCTTCGGGCTCGGTGCCGGGCTGGGATTGCCGACGATGACCGACACCGTGATGGCCGCGGTGCCGGAGCGTGACGCCGGCGTCGGCTCGGCCCTGAACGACGTCAGCCGCCAGCTCGGCGGTGCGCTCGGCGTGGCGATCATCGGCAGCATCGTCAACGACGCGTACCGCTCCAACCTCGCCGACCGCGCCGGTGACCTCGACCCGCGGGTCGTGCAGTTGGCCGGCGAGGGCGTCGGCGTGGCCAGCCGCGTCGCCGCCAACCTGCCGCCCGACGGGGCCGCCGCGCTGACCCGCGCGGCCAACGGCGCCTATGTCGACGCCATCACCCGCGGCTTCACTGTGAGCGCGGCCGTGCTGGTGGCGGGACTTGTCGTCGCCGCCACGATGATCCCTCGCCGCATGCGCAGGGCTCAGGCCCAAGCCGAGGGCACCGACGCCGTCTCCGGCAACGGCCGCCGCGGCGACGCCCTCGACGGTGAGCTGGTCCCGTGACCAGCCGGCGACGATCAGCCGGGGCCCTCGATCTCGGCCACGACGCTGACGGTGGACCCCGCGGGCGCGGGCGGGACGAGGGTGCCCTCGATCCGGCGACCGTCGACGACGAGGTGGGACACGCGGCCCTGTTCCCCCGGGAGCTTGGTCACGGTGATGTCGTAGGTCGCGCCCCGGAACTGGCGCGTCGCACTGAACGCCGGCCACTCGGCGGGCAGGCACGGATCGATGCGCAGGCCGTCGTGGTCGGGGCGGATGCCGAGGATCCACTGGGTGATGGCGATCAGGTTCCAGGCCGCAGCGCCGGTGAGCCAGGAGTTCTTGGCCTCGCCATGCGTGGGCGCGTCCCGCCCCGCGATCATCTGCGCGTACACATAGGGCTCGCACCGGTGCACGTCGCTGATGCCCTCCCGGGCCGAGGGGTTGGTCCGGAGGTGGTAGTCGAGGGCCCGGTCGCCGCGCCCGACCAGGGTCTCGGCGATCACGACCCACGGGTTCGTGTGGCAGAAGACGCCGGCGTTCTCCTTGTAGCCGGGCGGGTACGTGCTGATCTCGCCCAGCTCGACGTGGTAGCGGGTGTAGGCCGGCTGCAGGAGCATGATCCCGTGGGGCGTGGCCAGCTCGGCCGCCACCGAGTCGAGCGCGGCAGCGGCCTTGCCGTCGTCGAGGCCGATGCCGGCGATGACGCACATCCCCTGCGGCTCGATGTAGATCCTGCCTTCCTCGTTGCCGGCGGAGCCCACGGGGTTGCCGTCGTAGTCGTACGCCCGCCGGAACCACGCCCCGTCCCAGCCGTGGGCGCGCACCGCCGCGTCCATGGCCCGGGCGGCCGCCCGCCACCGTGACGCGTCGTCGTGCTGCCCGAGGTGGGCGGCCAGGGCCGCGGCCTCGCCGGCGGCCAGCGTGAACAGGCCGCCGATGAACACGGACTCGGCGACCCCGCCCGTCCGGTTCTCCGTCGTCTGGAACGACTCGCCCGGGGTCTCGGAGAAGCAGTTGAGGTTGAGGCAGTCGTTCCAGTCGGCCCGCCCGATGAGCGGCAGCCCGTGGGGGCCGAGGCGGTCGAGCGTGTAGTCGAGCGCGCGATGGAGGTGCTCGTAGAGCGGTGTCTCCGAGCCGGGCACGTTGGCGTAGGGGACGGGCTCGTCGAGGATGCCCCGGTCGCCCGTCTCCTTGACATAGGCGGTGACGGCCAGGACCAGCCACTGCGGGTCGTCGTTGAACCCCGTGCCGGCGGCGTCGTTGCCGGTCTTGGTGAGGGGCTGGTACTGGTGGAACGCCCCGCCGTCGGGGAGCTGGGTGGCGGCGATGTCGAGGATGCGCTCCCGGGCCCGCTCGGGGACCATGTGGACGAACCCGAGCAGGTCCTGGTTCGAGTCGCGGAACCCCATGCCGCGGCCGATGCCCGACTCGAACGAGGACGCCGAGCGGGACAGGTTGAACGTGACCATGCACTGGTACGGGTTCCAGATGTTGACCATGCGGTCGACATGGTCCAAAGGCGTCGCCACTCGGAGGGTGTCGAGCAGGTCGCGCCACTGGTCCCGCAGGCGCTCGACCGCGGCCTCGACCTCGCCGGGCTGGAGGTAGCGGTCGAGCACGCGCCGCACCGCCCGCTTGTCGACGCGGCCGGAGCCGGGAGGGTCGAACTTCGCATCCGCCGGGTTCTCGGCGTAGCCGAGCACGAAGACCACGTCGCGGACCTCGCCCGGCTCCAACGTGAGCGCGACTTGGTGCGAGCCGCAGGGCGCCCAGCCGTGGGCGATCGAGCCGGTCGACCGCCCGGTCTCGACGACGGCGGGCCGGTCCCAACCCCGGTACGGCCCGAGGAACGCGTCGCGCTGCGTGTCGAACCCCGCGAGCGGCGCCGAACAGGCGAAGTAGGCGAAGTGGTTGCGGCGCTCGCGGTACTCGGTGGTGTGGTAGATGACGTCGTCGGCGACCTCGACCTCGCCGGTGGACAGGTTGCGCTGGAAGTTGGTGGCGTCGTCCCAGGCGTCCCACAGGCAGAACTCGACCGCGCTGAACAGCGAGAGGTGCGCGGTGCCGGGGCGGTGGTTGGTGAGCCGGGTGCGCCAGACCTCCAGCGTCTCGCCCAGCGGGACCGCGTAGAGGCTCTCGGCGTCGATGCCGGCCCGGCGGCCGCCGATGACCGTGTAGCCGAGCCCGTGCCGGCACCGGTAGTCGTCCAGGTCGGCGCGCACGGGCTGCCACGAGGGAGACCAGAACTCGCCGCTGTCCTGGTCGCGCAGGTAGAGGTAGCGGCCGCCCACGTCGGGCGGCACGTTGTTGTAGCGGTAGCGGGTCAGGCGGCGGAGGCGGGCGTCCCGATAGAAGGAGTAGCCGCCCGCGGTGTTCGAGATGATCCCGAAGTACTGCTCGCTGCCCAGGTAGTTGATCCAGGGCAGCGGGGTGTCGGGGCGGGAGATGACGTACTCGCGCGCGGCGTCATCGAACCGGCCGTACGTGGTCACGGCGGTGTGTGCTACCACACGCCGGATCAGTTGAGCCGGACCCCTCTCGCGGTCAGCTCACCATGGGCACTACGACGCGGCGTCGTCGTTACGGATGGCGGAGACGTCGAAGTCGAGGGTGACCTTGTCGCCGATCATGACGCCGCCCGCATCCAGGGTGGCGTTCCAGTTGATGCCCCAGTCCTTGCGGTTGACCTCAGTCTTGCCCTCGAACCCGACCCGGTTGTTGCCGAACGGGTCGGTGGCGGCGCCGGTGTGCTCGAAGTCGATCGTGACCGGCTTGGTGACGCCCCGGACGGTCAGGTCGCCCGTCACCAGGAACTCGTCGTCGCCCTTCTCCTCGACCGAGGTCGAGGAGAACGTGATCTCCGGGTAGTTCTCCATGTCGAAGAAGTCGTTCGTCCGGAGGTGCGCATCGCGGTCCGAGTTACGGGTGTCGATGCTGTCGACCTTGATCGTCAGCTGCAGCCGGGAGTTCGACGGGTTGTCGGCGTCGAAGAAGCCGCTGCCGTCGAACTCGTTGAACGAGCCGCGGATCTTGCTGACCATGGCGTGGCGGACGGCGAAGCCGATCCGGCTGTGCACGGGGTCGATGACGTACGTCCCGGTGAGGTGGGTCTCAGCCATGTTCGCCTCCATTGGCAAGGGACCCTGAGTGTGCCACTGCTGGAGGTGCCGATGTGACAAGACGAGTCCGGGTGGCCCGCCGGTCTGGGGACGGCGGGCCACCCGGATACGAGCGCGACCGGGGCGCGGCTACGACCGGTTGCGGAGCTGGTAGAGCGTGCCGAGGAAGAAGCCGTAGATGAGGTGCCAGAGCAACACCGCGGCCGGGAGCTTCCAGCCGTCGGGCCCGTAGAACGCGAAGAGCCCGTAGCCCTGCTTCGGGACGTACGCGTAAGGCACCAGCAGCCCGAGGCTGATGACCGTCAGCACGACGCTGTAGAGCACCCCGCTCAACACGTTGCCGCCGTGGGTGTTGCGGAACCGCATCAACGGCAGCGCCAGCACCGCGTAGAGGATGGCGAAGACGATGCCGTTCACGTAGTGGAGCGACTGGCCCGAGAAGAACGACCCGGTCGTGCCGAACGTCTCGGCGGGCGTGGCGAGCAGCCCGTTGTACAGCGGCCACGGCAGCGTGGGCAGGCCTATGGCCGGGAAGACGTAGCCGAAGTAGGTGCCGAGCTGCGTGGCGATCACGCCGACGAGCGCCGCGGCCCCGACCCGATGACCGTCGACCCAGTCGTACCACCAGGCGGCCGCGCTGCCGAAGGCGGCCTTCTCGGCCTCGACGCCGCGTTCCTCGGTCGAGGTGGTGACAACTGTAGGAGTTGCCATGTTTCCCCCCTTTGGAAACATTCCCGGACGAATGTCCGACTAGCGGGCACGGTACCAACGCGGCGAAGCACGGGTGTCGGTTGTCACGTCCTCGTCACACAGCTGGCACGCGGCAGTCGACGTGGTGATCGACAGTCAGTGGGGCCGGATCGACCGTGCGTGGTCACTTTGGTGCGATCCGGGGTACGTGGGAGGATGCCTCGATGCCCGAGGACCAGGGCCCGGACTTCGTGGAGGCGCTCGCCCGCGGCCTGGCCATCATCACGGCATTCAGCCCCACCGCCACCGCGCTCACGGTGAGCGACGCCGCGGCGCGCGCCTCCCTGCCACGGCCGACGGCGCGCCGCCTGCTCATGACGCTCGAGAAGCTCGGGTACGTCCGGTCGTGCAAGGGGCTGTACACGCTCACGACCAAGGTGCTGGAGCTGGGGACCGCGTACATCGCCACCCTGGGCATCTGGGAGCTGGCCCGGCCCCACCTCGAAGCGCTCGTCGCACAGACCGGCGAGTCGAGCTCGATGTCGCAGCTCGACGGCAGCGACATCGTCTACGTCGCCCGGGTGCCCGTGCCCAAGATCATCGCCCTATCGGTCCACATCGGGACCCGGTTCCCCGCGGTGGCCACGTCGATGGGTCAGGTGCTGCTGGCCGACCTCCCGCGGGACGAGCTGTCCGCCGTGCTGCAGACGCCCTCGCAGTCCGGGATCATCCCCCGCATCACGCCGTCGCGCCGCGCGCTCGACCGCGATCTGGCGCAGGTGCGCAAGCGCGGCTGGGCGATCTCCGACGAGCGCCTGTCCCTTGGCATCCGGTCGGTGGCGGCGCCAGTCCGCGATGCCTCGGGCGCGACGGTCGCCGCGGTCAACGTCACCACCCACGCGGCCGAGACCCCCGTCGCCGAGCTCACGAGCCGCCACCTGCCGCTGCTGCTGGCCACGGCCGAGGACATCACCCGGGAGTGGGTCAACCTGGCGCGCTTGCCGTTGCCGGATCCGCTGGCGTCCACCTAGCGAATCACGCCGCGGCCAGCATCTCCCGGTGCCGGTCCGCGATCACATCGGCGAGCTCGGGCACGCGGCTGAGGAACGGGGAGTGGTCGCTGTCGAGCTCGGCCGCGGTGCCCACGAGCGCGGCGCGCTCCCGCTGGGCCCCCGGGCGGACCGCACGATCGTCTCCGCACACGACGTACGAGCTCGGGACCGACGTCCATGCCGGGTCGGCGACCGGCTCGCTCGGCACCTCGCTGCGCATGGGCCGCAGCCGCGCGCTCACGAGGCGGGCCAGGGTCGGGCTCGTCCGGTGGAAGAGGAACCGGCCGGCATCGGGGGACAGGCGCACCACGCCGTCGTCGTCCCGGACCATGCAGGCGTGAAAGCCCGGGAAGCCCCACTGGGGCGTGGCGGCCGCCGGCGACTCGCCGGGCAGCGGCAGGCGCCCGGCGACGAAGGTCAGGTGCGCGGCGCCATGACCGCCGGCCGCTACCGGCAGGCCGGCGTAGCTGTGGCACACGACGTGGACCGCGGCCGCCCGTCCCTGGCACGTGGCGACCGCGGCCCGGACGGCCGCGACGTCGGCGTCATAGCCGGTGAACGGCAGGTCGATGGCGTGCGACTCGATGCCCAGCTGCGCGAGCCGGTCCATCACGAGGAGCCAGCACCAGCCCGCATGGTGCGCCCCGTGCACGAACAGCACCAGCGAGCCGCGGCGGGGCACTGGGGGACTAGCGGTAGACGTTGTTGCTCGTGTGGTCGCCTGCCAGCCACCGCTGCAGCGTCTCGTGGGCGTCGGCCCGGCGATCGGCGGAGATCTCGTCCGCGTTGTCGACGTCGGCCGTGAACTCCAGGAGCAGACCGTTCGGGTCCTCGGTGTAGAGCGACCGGCAGTAGCCGTGCTCGAGCACGTACGTTCCGTCGGGCTTCCACCCGGCCTGCGTGAGCCGGTCGTGGATCTCCTGCTGCAGCTCCGGCGTGACCTTGAGGGCGATGTGCCGGAACGGCGACGGCGTGAGGTCGGGATCGAACAGGTTCTGGTCCTCGTCGTGGGCGAACTGGAAGAACGCGAGCGCGCTGCCGTCGCCCAGGCCGAAGAAGGTGTGGCAGTAGACCCGCTTGGCCCCGAACAGCTCGTCGGCCTCGGACCACGTGGCCACCAGCGGGAGGCCGATCAGGTCCTCGTAGAACCCGCGTGTCGCCTCGAGGTCCTTCGAGACGAACGCGTTGTGGTGCAGCCGGCTCGGCAGCTTGTCCGTTGTGCCCATGGCCCCTCCCTCAGGTCGCTCGACTAGCGTGTCCGCTCTACGGCCACCCTACCGTCGGACGGGCACCGGCGAACGAGGGAGCGAACGATCGGCATCCTCACCACCCACACCGGCAGCCTGCCGCGTCCCGACGACCTGATCCGGATGATGTGGGCCAAGGGCGATGGCATCCCCGTCGACGAGGCCGCGCTGGCCCGGCGCGTGGCGACCGCAGTCCACGAGGTCACGCAACGGCAGATCGACGCCGGTGTCGACATCGTCAACGACGGGGAGATGTCCAAGCCGAGCTACGCCACCTACGTCAAGGACCGGCTCGACGGCTTCGGCGGCGAGGCGATCGAGCGGTACTACTTCGCCGACCTGGCCGACTATCCCCGCAGTGCCGAGCTCGTGGCGGCCAACCCTGGGCGGCGCAAGCGCACCGCCCCTGCGTGCACCTCGGAGATCGCGGTCCGGGATCGGGAGGCGATCGTCGTCGACATGACGACCCTGGGCGAGGCCGTCGCCGGCACCGCCATCGCCGGCACGTTCACGAGCGCGGCGTCCCCCGGGGTCGTCTCGCTGTTCTTCGAGAACCAGTTCTACGCCAGTGACGAGGACTACCTCTTCGCCATCGCCGAGGCGATGCGGTTCGAGTACGAGGCGATCGCCGCGGCCGGCGCCACCGTCCAGCTCGACTGCCCCGACCTCGCCATGGGCCGCCACACCGCCTACGCCGGGATGGACCTAGCCGGGTTCCGCCGCCGGGCCGCCCTCAACATCGAGGCCCTGAACCACGCCGTGCGCAACATCCCGGCCTCCCAGCTCCGCATGCACCTGTGCTGGGGCAACTACCCCGGTCCCCACCACCACGACGTCGACCTGGCCGACATCATCGACCTCGTGTGGACCGCCAAGCCGCGGACCGTCCTGTTCGAGGCGGCCAACCCGCGCCACGCGCACGAGTGGAAGCTGTTCGAGGACACGCCGGTGCCGGAGGACAAGGTGCTGTGCCCGGGGGTGATCGAGCCCCAGTCCAACTACGTCGAGCACCCCGAGCTCGTCGCCGAGCGGATCGGGCGCTACGCCGCCCTGGTCGGTCGCGACCGGGTGATGGCGGGTGTCGACTGCGGCTTCAGCGTGCATGTCGGCACCCAGACCATCGACCCGGACGTCACCTGGGCCAAGCTCCGGTCCCTCGCCGAGGGAGCGGCTTTGGCGTCCAGCCGGACCTGACCGGAGATCCGTCAGGCGCCTGTCGCGTAGTCAGGTGGTGTGTTCGACGAACGACACGCACAGACCCTGGTTGCGGAAGGGCTCACCTTGATCATCGCCGAGGTTCTGCCACCCGCCGTGCTTGCACTGATCCTTGTCCGTGGGCACCGCGGGCGGGACCGTGAGCGTTCCGGTCATCACGAAGACGTCGCCGATGACTCCCGGGCCCCGGGACGTGCCGGTGAGCACGATCTCACCGGTCGCTCCGGTGAGGCCGCCGGTGCCGGACGTCACCGTGAAGCTGCCCGTGACGATCAGATGCCAACCGCTCAGCAGGAGATACGCGTGTTTCGCAGCCGCAGGGCTCGACGTCGAAGTCGGCGAGCGACCCTGGCCCGGGTCCGGCTGAGGGGGCTCAGAGTGGGGGGAGCTCGGCGGGCTTGCGGGCCCGGACCACGTAGTGGGCGTAGGGGGTGAGCCGGCCTTCGGTGCGCTCGGCCCGCTCGACCACGAGGCCGGCGTCCTCGAAGAGCGCGGCCACCTCGGCCGGCGGCCGGCACACGATGGGCTCGGGACCGGCGACGATGCGGTCGTGCACCCGGTTCCAGCCGTGCTTCCACCGGGGGGCCACGTCGAGGTCCTTG
>DASRJN010000683.1:0-10265 GCA_035649455.1 Acidimicrobiales bacterium | reverse complement strand
CCGGCGGGCGAGAGGTGGATGCCGTCGTCCTGGCGCAGCACCACCGTGCCGTCGGGCTGGCAGGAGGCGGCCTCCCAGTCCTCGCACGGCAGCGAGGCGTGGAACTGCTGGTCGGGGCCGAGCTGGCCGGTCACGTCGATGATCGTGATGTCCGGGAACTCGTCCACCAGCCGCCCGTACATGGCCCGCATGGCGGCGGCGTTGGTCTCGAACCGGGCGTCCCGGATCGGCGGTGGGGGCACCACGTAGACCCGCGTTCTCGGCGAGGCGGCGCGGAAGTCGGCCAGCACGCTCTCGAAGTCGCTCTGGTACTCCTCGGCCGTCTCCTCCGCGGAGGACGGCGTGTCGGTGCGCAGCATGCAGGGCGTGATGTCGTTGCCCGCGAAGGACAGGATCAGCGTCCGCGGCGAGCGCTGTGCGATGCCGGCCAGCGCGTCGACCCGGTCGCACACGGCGATGCCGCCGTAGGCACTCACCTCGACCGTCTTCCGGTCGGTGGCGGCGTGGGCCAGGAACGAGGCCTGGGCCTGATCGGCGAACGAGTCGCCCACCAGGGCCATGTCGAGCTGGTCCTCCCGGTTGTGGGCCCGCAGCCGCAACGCGGCCGCGACCGCCAGGACCGCCAGGACCGCCGCCACGCCGGCCAGCCACAGGGGCCGGCCGCGCCGGTCAGGCATCCGGGGCTGCGGCGCCCGCGCTGCGAGCGGCGTCCACGAACGCGAGCTGGGCCTGGTTGAGGGCCTGGCGGATGGGGGTCTCGGCGTCGCCCAGGCGGGAGCCGAGGCGCTCGACCACGGCGGCCAGGGCGTCGATGGCGAGGCGGGCGTCCTCGATGCGGGGCGGCGACTGTGACAGGTACAGGCCGGCCACGTCGAAGAACTGGAGCGCGTGCTGGCCCACGACCACCCCGGCCGGCAGCTCCAGGAGCTGGCGCCGCATGGCGTCGATCTGCTGGGCGTACTCCTCGGCCGCGGCCTGCTCCTCGGGCGTGAGGGGCTCCTCGTCGGGCGCGGGCGCAGGCTCGGGCGTGGCGTCGGGCTGGTTGCGCTCGACCGGATGCTCGCCTGAGGGTGTCCAGAGCGTGCTCATCGATGCCGACCTTAATTCCGAGGGGGTTGTGGACTGGTCCCTACCCGCTGGTACCCTAGGCGGACAACTCAATGGGAAGTGGGGCTCGTACGTACCGCAATGGCACCGACGCCCCCACCCGGCCACCTCTCCCGAGAGTGTGCGTCCGGGTCGATCGATCGCTCCGGGCCCTGCCCGTCGCGGACGTCGGCTTCCCCCGGCGTCCGTTCGTCGTTTTGGCGAGCGGCACCGGAAGCGCGAGTTCCATGAAAGCCCTGCGTACGGAGGTGTCTGCGCATCGATGAGGAGTGATCGGCGATAGCTACGCCGGCGAACAACGAACCCCGGATCAACGACCGCATCCGCGCTCGCGAGGTGCGGCTCGTCGGACCGGATGGTCAGCAGATCGGCATCAAGCCCCTGCCCGAAGCCCTGGCCATAGCCCGCGAGAACGACCTCGACCTGGTCGAGGTGGCGGCCCAGGCGAACCCGCCTGTCTGCCGCATCATGGACTACGGCAAGTACAAGTACGAAGCGGCGCAGAAGGCGAAGGAATCACGGCGCAAGGCGAGCAACGTCTCCATCAAGGAGATGAAGTACCGCCCCAAGATCTCCAAGGGTGACTTCGACACGAAGACCCGCAAGGTCGAGCGCTTCCTTCAGGACGGGCACAAGGTCAAGGTGACGCTCACCTTCCGAGGCCGGGAGATGCACCACCCCGAGTTGGGGCGGCGCATCCTGGACGACGTGGTGAGCGCGGTCGAGCACCTGGGGAAGGTCGAGATCTTCCCCCGCCAGGACGGTCGCAACATGACCATGGTGCTGGGCCCCGATCGGAAAGCCCAGGCGGCGTTCGAGCGGTCCAAGCGCCAGGCCGAGGCCGAGGCCGAGGCCACCGGGCAGGCACCGGGCCCGGCTCCGGCCCCCGCTCCGGCTCCGGCTCCCGCCGCCGAGGCGGTGCCCGCCCCGCCGACCCCGGCCCCGCCGACCGGGACCACGCAGCAAGCACAGAGCGGCTGACCAGGCCCCCGTCCGGCCGTTCGGCCCCCACGATCAAGGAAAAGCCATGCCCAAGATGAAGACGCACAGCGGTGCGGCCAAGCGCGTCAAGGTGACGGGCAGCGGCAAGCTGCGCCGCCGCCAGATCAACATGAACCACATCCTCGAGAAGAAGCCGTCGAAGCGGACGCGCCGGCTCAACCGCGAGGAGACCTTCGCCCCCGGCGACGAGGCCCGCATCAAGCGGCTGCTCGGCCGGCGCTGACACCCTCCCCCCTCGACGAAAGGAGCTTCCCATGGCTCGGGTGAAGCGATCGGTCCACGCCAAGAAGAAGCGCCGGGTCACCCTCGAGCGCGCCAAGGGCTATTACGGCAACAAGAGCCGCTCCCGGCGCGCCGCCAACGAGCAGGTGATGCACAGCCTGAACTACGCCTTCCGCGACCGCCGCGCCCGCAAGGGCGACTTCCGGCGGCTGTGGATCCAGCGCATCAACGCCGCCTGCCGCCAGAACGGCACCAGCTACAGCGTGTTCGTCGCCGGCCTGCGCGTGGCCGGGGTCGAGGTCGACCGCAAGGTTCTGGCCGACCTCGCGGTGCGCGACGAAGCCGCGTTCGCAGCGCTGGTGACCGCCGCCCGCGAGGCGCTCGACGCCGCCGGCTCCGAGGCGACCCCCGCCTCGGCCTGACACCGGAAGCAAGGCAGGGCGAGCGATGGCCGAGCAGATCGGCGCCCGCCATCACACATTGCAGCGGCTGCGGCGCCTCTCGAGGCGCCGCGCTGCGCGTTCGAGCGAGGGCGCCTATGTCATCGACGGCCCGACGCTGCTGGCCGAGGCCCTGGACGCCGGGGTGACGGTGACCGACGTGGTGGCCGAGCCCGGCTGCCCGCCCGAGCTGTTCGACCGGGCCGCGCTGGCGGGCGCCTCGGTGTGGCGGGCCAGCGCGGGGGCGCTCGGACGGTTCGTGGAGACGGTGACGCCCCAGCGGGTGGCCGCCATCGCCCGACTGGACGATCGTCCGCCGGCCGAGGCCGCCGCGTCCGCCGGGCCGCTGGCGCTGGTGCTGGTGGCGGTGGGCGATCCGGGCAACGCGGGCACGCTGCTGCGCTCGGCCGAGGCCGCGGGGGCGGGCGCGGTGCTGTTCTGCGACGGCTCGGTCGACCCCTACGGCCCCAAGTGCGTGCGGTCGTCGGCCGGCTCGCTGTTCCGCCTGGCGGTGACTCGGGCGGCCGACAGCGACGAGGCGCTGGCCGCGCTGGCGGCCCAGGGCTTCACCACCGTCGCCACCCGGGCCCGGGGCGCGCTCGCCTACGACCACGTCGACCTGGCCGGACCGGTGGCCCTGGTGCTCGGCAACGAGGCCCACGGCCTGCCCGAAGCGGTGGCGGCCGCGGTGGACAGCAGCGTGACGATCCCGATGGCCGGCCGCACCGAATCCCTGAACGTGGGCATGGCGGGCACGGTGCTGTGCTTCGAGGCGCTCCGCCAGCGCCGGGCGCGGGACCGGGCCTCCGACCAGGGGAATGGACTGGACGGGACGCCCCCGCAAACGGCAGGGTTCGGGACGGCATGAACGACGACGACCTCATCGGCGAGATCGGGCGGCTCGAGGACGAGGGCCGCGTGCGGCTGGACGCGGCCACCACGCTGGACGAGCTGCGGGCCGCGGAGACGGACGTGCTGGGCCGGCGCTCGCCCCTCACCGGCATGCGCAAGCGGCTCGGCAGCCTCGAGCCCGAAGCCCGGAAGACGGTGGGCAAGGTGCTGCACGCGGCCAACGAGGCGCTGGGCCGGCTCCTGGAGGAGCGCCGGGCGGTGCTGGACGCGGCGCAGCGCACCGAGCGGCTGCTGGCCGAGCGGCTCGACCTCACCGAGGTGCTGCCGGGCCTGGGCGCCGGCCACCTCCACCTGGTAACGCAGGCCATCGAGGAGCTGGAGGACGTGTTCGTGGGCCTCGGCTTCACCGTGGCCGAGGGGCCCGAGGTCGAGACCGACTGGAACAACTTCGGCGCGCTCAACTTCCCGCCCAGCCACCCCGCCCGCGACATGTACGACACGCTCCACGTCAGCTACGGCGAGCCGGGGTCCACCGTGCTGCGCACCCACACCTCACCGGTCCAGGTGCGGGTCATGACCGGCACGCCGCCGCCGTACTACTCGGTGATGCCGGGCCGCGTGTTCCGGTCCGACACGGCGGACGCCACCCACATGCCGGTGTTCCACCAGATCGAGGGCCTGGTCGTCGACCGGAACATCACGCTGGCCGACCTGGCCGGCACCATCGACGCCTTCACCAAGGCCTACTTCGGCGGCGACTTCACGTCGCGCCTGCGCCCGTCGTACTTCCCCTTCACCGAGCCCTCGGCCGAGTTCGACATCCAGCGGCCCGACGGCACCTGGCTGGAGCTGGGCGGCTGCGGCATGGTGCACCCCAACGTGCTGGCCAACTGCGGGGTCGATCCCGAGGAGTGGCAAGGCTTCGCCTTCGGCTTCGGCATCGACCGCCTGGCCGCGACCCGCCACGGGGTGGCCGACCTGCGCGAACTGTTCACCAACGACATCCGGTTCCTGACCCAGTTCTAGGGTCGGGCCGGTCGCACTTTCCCGAGGGCACCGATGAAGGTCCTGCTGTCCTGGCTCCAAGACTTCGCGCCGATCGAGGGCGATCCGGTCGCGCTCGGCGAGCAGCTGAGCGACCTGGGCATGGCGGTCGAGGAGCTCGACCTGCTGGGCCAGGGGTTGGAGGGCATCGTGGTGGCCGAGGTGCTGGCCACGCGCCCGCACCCCCGCGCCGATCGGATCCATTTGGTCGACGTCGACACGGGCGACGGCGAGGCACTGCAGATCGCCTGTGGGGCGTTCAACATGGCCCCCGGCGACCTGGTTCCCCTGGCCACCGTGGGCACGGTCATGCCGGGAGGGATGGAGATCGGCCGGCGCAAGCTGCGGGGCGAGTGGTCGAACGGGATGCTGTGCTCGGCCCGCGAGCTGGGCCTGGGCGACGACCACGCCGGCATCTACGTCCTGCCCCCGGGCCTGGAGGTGGGCGCCGACTTCACCGAGGCCATGGGCATCGAGTCCGACGTCCTCTACGACCTCGAGATCAACCCCAACCGGCCCGACGCCATGTCGGTGGCGGGCGTGGCCCGCGACCTGGCCGCCCGCCTGGGCGTGCCGTTCTCGATCCCCGAGGCCCGGGTGACCGAGGTGCCGGCCGCCCACGTCCGGGACGTGAGCGTGGAGGTCGAGGCCCCGGACCTCTGCGGCCGCTTCACCGCCCGGGTGCTCACCGGGGTGACGGTGGGGCCGTCCGATCCGGCCATCGCCCGGCGCCTCACGCTGCTGGGCATGCGGCCCATCAACTCGCTGGTCGACGTGTCCAACTACGTGATGCTGGAGTTGGGCCAGCCCAACCACCCCTACGACCTGGCCAAGGTGCGGGGCGGCGGCCTGCGCGTCCGCCGGGCCCGGGCGGGCGAGACGCTGGTGACCCTGGATGACGTGGAGCGCGCGCTCATTCCCGACGACCTGCTGATCTGCGACGGCGAGGACCGCGCCATCGGCGTGGCCGGGATCATGGGCGGTGCCGACACCGAGATCGACGAGGGCACCCGCGACGTGCTGCTCGAGATGGCGTGGTTCCTGCCCATCGCCATCGCCAAGTCGTCCCGCCGGCTGAAGCTGCGCTCGGAGGCCTCGGCCCGGTTCGAGAAGGGCACCGACCCCGAGGTCATCGAGCTCGCCCACCGCCGCTTCGCCGAGCTGGTCGCCGGCTCGGGCGCCCGGCTGGAGGAGGGGATCGTCGACGTGCGCGGCGAGCTGCCCGACCGCCATCCCGTCACGGTTCGCACCAGCCGGCTCAACCGCATCCTGGGCACTGACATCAGCCCCGCCGACGTGAAGTCGCTGCTCGACCCCATCGGGTTCGCCACCCGCGAGGCAGGCGACGGCGACCTGGCGGTCACCATCCCGACCTGGCGCTACGACTCGGCCACCGAGATCGACGTGATCGAGGAGGCTGCCCGCCACTACGGCTACTCCCGCATCGGCAAGACGCTGCCGCCCTCGGCCCACGCCGGGCGGCTCTCCGGCCGCCAGCTGGAGCGGCGCCGGCTGCGGCGGCTGCTGATGGGACGCGGGCTGGCCGAGGCGATGCCGCTGCCGTTCCTGGCGCCCGGTGACCTGGAACGCGCCGGCCTGCACGACGACCCCGGCATCGAGATCACCAACCCGCTGGTGGCCGAGGAGTCGGTGCTGCGCACGTCGCTGCTGCCCGGCCTCATCAAGTCCCTCGCCACCAACGCGGCGCGCCGCAACACCGGTGTGCGGCTGTGGGAGATCGGCCACGTGTTCCGCCGCCCGCAGGATCCCGAGGCCGAGCTGCCGGACGAGCGCGAGATGCTGGGCGTGGCCCTCGGGGGGCAGGACGCGACCGCCGCGGTGCACGAGTGGCGCGCCGTGGCCGAGGTCCTGGCGGTGGCCGGCGTCACCCTGCACAACGGGGCCGTGCCGGGCCTGCACCCCACCCGCTCGGGCCGGCTGGTCGGCCCCGGGGGCGAGGCCGTCGGCGCGCTGGGCGAGGTCGACCCCGAGGTGCTGGCCGAACACGAGGTGGGCGAGCCGGTGGGCTGGCTGGAGGTCGATCTCGACACCGTGGCCGGGCTGCCCCACGACCCGCACACCTACCGCCAGGTGAGCGTCTACCCCTCCAGCGACATCGACCTGGCCTTCGAGGTGGAAGATGGCGTCCCCGCGGGCGACGTCGAGGCCACCCTGCGGGAGGCGGCGGGGGAGCGGCTGGCCTCGCTGCGCCTGTTCGACGTGTACCGCGGACCGGGCATCGCCGAGGGCCGCCGCAGCCTGGCTTTCACTCTGCGCCTCGACGCCCCCGACCACACGCTCACCGACGCCGAGGTGGCGGAAGTGCGCACGCGCTGCATCACGGCGGTGGAGTCGGCCCACGAGGCCGGTCTGCGCGGCTGAACCTCAGGCGCGGATGGTCTGCCACGCGGCGTTCGCCTCGCGCGTGTAGTCGCGGTCGCCGTCGACGAACGCATTGTGGCCGGCGTCGTCCTCGCGGAAGAACGCGCCCGGTGCCTTGTCCTCGGGGGTCTCGGGGGCGTCGAAGTTGAAGGCGCCGTGGGCGTAGACGTCCTCGACGAACTTCGCCTGCGCCTCGACGCCGTCCAGCTGGGACCAGGGGGTGCCGGCGTTGATGCCCGGCCGCCAGTCGTACGGCTGGTAGGCGCGGTCGAACACGACGCTGTGGAGCTGGTTGAACATCGAGTTGCCGATGTACCGGTAGCGGGCGTGCTGGAACTGCCACACATGGATGCACTCGTGGACGAGGGTCTTCTCCCGGTACTTGGGCAGGTAGATGGTGAACCCCATCGTGAGGGCGCGGCCCGAGACCGTCAGGAGGCCCGCTCGGCCGTCGACGACCTCGATCAGGTCATAGGCCAGCGAGTCCCGGAAGATCGGGAACAGGAGCGCCCGTTCCTGGTCGGTGAGCCGGCGCTTGGGCGGCTGCACCCCGACGGCGGTCTGGACGGCATCGACGGCTCGCAGCGCCGCGTAGACGACGGCGCCGGTGGCGGCATCGATGCGCTCCTGGTGCTCGGTGGCTGACATGGCGTGCTGCCTTCGGATCCTTCTTTGCATGACTATGCACTGACACGTATTATCGCCCGATGACCTCGGTCGGGATCCTCGGTGCGTCGGGCTTCAGCGGCGCCGAGCTGCTGCGGCTCGCTGCCACCCATCCCCAGCTCGACGTGCGTTACGCCACGGGCGACAGCCAGGCCGGCACCCGCGCCGCGGATGTCTATCCGGCGCTCGCCGCAGCCTACGACGACCTGGCCTTCGAGAAGTACGAAGCCGAGGCCTGTGACGGCCTCGACCTGGTGTTCCTGGCCCTGCCGCACGGCGCCTCGCAGACGATCGTCCCCGAGCTGGAGGGCCGGGTGGGGGCGGTGATCGACCTGGCGGCGGACTTCCGCCTGCGGGACGCGGCCCTGTATCCCCGGTGGTACGGCGAGGAGCACGCCCACCCCGAGCTGCTCGACCGCTTCGTCTACGGGCTGCCGGAGCTGTTCCGGGACGACATCCTCGGTGCTGCCCGCATCGCCGCGCCGGGGTGCTACGTGACCGCCGCGGTCCTGGCGCTGGCCCCGCTGTTGCGGGCCGGGTGGGTGGAGCCCCAGGGCATCGTGGTCGACGCGGCGAGCGGAGTGTCGGGCGCGGGGCGGGGCCTCAAGGCCAGCACGGCCTTCTGCACGGTGGACGAGAACATGGTCGCCTACGGCGTGGGCGACCATCGCCACACGCCCGAGATCGAGCAGGGTCTCAGCCGGGTGGCCGGCACGGAGGTCCAGGTGCTGTTCACGCCGCACCTGGCCCCCATGAACCGGGGCATCCTCGCCACCTGCTACGCCCGTCCGACCGGCTCGGTCTCGACCGCCGGCCTGCTCGACCTGCTCCACGAGGCCTGGGACGCCGAGCCGTTCGTGGTCGTGACCGAGGACCCGCCGGGCACCAAGGCCACGCTGGGCGCCAACACCGTCCACGTCACCGTCCGGGCAGACGCCCGCACCGGCTGGGTGGTGGTCATCGCCGCCCTCGACAACCTGGTGAAGGGGGCCGCCGGCCAGGCCATCCAGTGCGCCAACCTGGTCCTCGGCCTGCCCGAGACGACCGGCCTGCCGATCGTGGGGATGCAGGCGTGAGCGTCGTTGCTCCCTCGGGGTTCGTGGCGTCCGGCGTGGCCTGCGGCATCAAGGCCAGGGGCGACGCCGACCTGTCCCTGGTGGCCACCGCCGACGGCTCGCCGGTGGCGGCCGCGGGGGTCTTCACCCAGAACCTGGTGGTCGCCGCTCCGGTCACCGTGTCCCGGCGCCACCTGGCCGCCACCGGGGGCCGGGCCGCGGCGGTCGTCCTGTCCAGCGGCAACGCCAACGCCGCCACCGGCCCGCAGGGCGAGTCGGACGCCATCGAGATGTGCGTCCTCACCGCCCAGGGGATCGGCTGCGCCCCGGAGGATGTGCTGGTCTGCTCGACCGGTCTCATCGGCTACCACCTGCCCATGGACGCCCTGCGGTCCGGGATCCCGGCCCTGGCCGCCGCCCGGGGAGCCGATCCGGCCCAGGGGAGCGCGGCCGCCGAGGCCATCATGACCACCGACACCCGCCGCAAGGAGACCGTGGTGCGGGGCGACGGCTTCGTGGTGGGCGGCATGGCCAAGGGCGCGGCCATGCTCGCCCCGGACATGGCCACGATGCTCGCGGTGCTCACCACCGACGCCGCCGTCGATCCGGCCGGCCTCACCGAGGTGCTGCGGGCGGGCGTGGCCGACAGCTTCAACGCCATGACCGTCGACGGCTGCACCTCCACCAACGACACCGTGCTGATCCTCGCCAGTGGCCGGGCCGGCTCGCCCGATCCCTCGGAGTTTGCCGCCGCGGTGGCCGAGGCGTGCCTCGACCTCGCCACCCAGATGGTGGGCGACGCCGAGGGCCACACCAAGGTCGTGCGGGTCCGGGTCACCGGGGCGGCCGACGATGCCCAGGCCCGCCAGGCGGCCCGCAAGGTGGCGGAGAGCCAGCTCACCAAGTGCTCGTGGTTCGGCGAGGACCCCTACTGGGGCCGCATCGCCAGCGACCTCGGCACCGCCGCGGTCAAGCTCGACCCCGGGGCCCTCACCATCGCCTACGGCGGGACCATCGTGAGCCGGGCGTGCGCCCCGGTCGACCACGACGGAGCCGCGGTCAAGGCCCACATGGCCGGGGACCAGCTCGACATCCACGCCGACCTGGGCGTGGCCGACGGCCGTGCCCAGATGCTGACCAACGACCTGACCTACGGCTACATCGACGAGAACAAGGGGACCTCTTGACCGCGGCCCCCACCACCACCCGGGAGGATGCGGCCCACCGCGCCGCGATGCTGCTGGAGGCGCTGCCCTACATCCACCGCTTCCGGGGCGCGGTCGTGGTGGTGAAATACGGCGGCAACGCCATGGTCGACCCCGCCCTGGCCCGCGGCGTGGCCGACGACATGGTTCTGCTGCGGGCCGTCGGGCTGCGGCCGGTGGTGGTCCACGGCGGCGGTCCCCAGATCAGCGCGCTCATGGCCCGGCTGGGCAAGGAGCCCGAGTTCCGCGACGGGCTGCGGGTCACCGACGCCGAGACGGTCGACATCGCC
>DASRJN010000682.1:0-2606 GCA_035649455.1 Acidimicrobiales bacterium | reverse complement strand
ACCAGCGAGCGCGACACCCCGGCGGCCTGCGCCACCTCCTCGAACCGCACCGTCGACGGGTCGCGGTCCCGGAACACTTCGGCGGCCGCCACCACGATCTGCGCCCGGCGCTCGGCCGGCTCCAAGCGGCGGCGCAGGTCGGCAGGCCCGTAGCGGACGCTGTCCATGCAGTCAGCCGGCGCGCGCGCCGTCGCCGGAGGAGGCGTCCGTGGGCGCTCCTGCCGGCGTGTCGGAGGGGGCGTCGACCGCCGCATCCGACGGGCCGGACGGGGTCTCGGGCGTGCTGTCGTCGCCGCCCGAGACCTCCGTACCGGCCCCGTTGCCCCCCGAGCTTGTCGGCTGGACCGCCGACTGGACCTCCGCGCTGGGCGCCACCTCGCCCACCAGCGGGAAATGGCAGGCCACGAACTGGCCGTCGGCCACCTCGCGGATCTGCGGCTGCTCGACCGCGCAGCGCTCCTGGGCCCGCGGGCAGCGGGTCCGGAACCGGCACCCGCTGGGCGGGTCGAGCGGTGATGGCAGGTCACCGGGCACCAGACCACTCGACAGCGTGGTCACTCTCGGGTCCGGGACCGGGATCGACGACAACAGCGCCGCCGTGTAGGGGTGGGCGGGCGAGGCGTAGAGCCGGTCCGGGCCGGCGATCTCGCAGATCTTGCCCAGGTACATCACCGCCACCCGGTCGCTCACGTTCTTCACCACGGCGAGGTCGTGGGTGATGAACACGAGCGTGAGGCCGTAGCGCGCCTTCAGGTCCTCCAGCAGGTTGAGGATCTGGGCCTGGACCGACACATCCAGGGCGGAGACCGGCTCGTCGCAGATGATGAGCTTCGGCTCGAGCACCAGCGCCCGGGCGATGCAGATGCGCTGGCACTGGCCGCCCGAGAACTCGTGCGGCCGCTTCTCCCGGGTGATCTCGGGGTCGAGGCCCACGGCGTCGAGCGCCTCGTCGACCTTGGCCTTACGCTCGGCGGGAGTGCCGCGCTTCCAGATGCGCAGCGGGGCGCCGACGATGTCGCCCACCGTCCGCCGCGGGTTGAGTGACGAGATCGGGTCCTGGAACACGATCTGGATCTGGGGCCGTTGGGCCCGCAGCTTCTCGCCCCGCACCGCGGTCAGGTCCTTGCCGCTGAACAGCACCGTGCCCGATGTGGGCGCGGGGAGCTGCATGACGGCCCGGGCCGCCGTCGACTTGCCGCACCCCGACTCGCCCACCAGCCCGAGCGTCTCGCGCTCGGCCACGTCGAAGCTGACGTCGGCCACCGCCGACACCGTGCGGCCGCGACCGCCCGGGAAGTTCACCACCAGGTGCTCGACGCGCAGCAGCACGTCATCGGACGCCCGCAGGTGGGCGGTGCCCGTCCCGGCCATCAGCTCTCCCCCCTCATGACGCCTCCACGGCCAGCTCGCCCGACACGGCCGCCTCGGCCTGGGGCAACTGGGCGGCCAGGTTGCGCTCCAGCGCCTCCGTGCCCGCCGGGGTGCCCACCGGGTACCAGCAGCGGAACAAGTGGCCCGGGGTGTCCGCCTCCTGGAGCGGAGGCTGCTCCTCCAGGCAGCGGGGCTGCACGTAGGGGCACCGGGCCGCGAACCGGCAGCCGGCCGGCGGGTCGATGAGGTCGGGTGGCCGCCCGCCGATCACGGCGAGGCGGGTGTGGCTGGGGTTCTCCAGCCGGGGCACCGAGCGCAGCAGCGCCTCGGTATAAGGCATCCGCACCTCGGAGAACAGCACGGACGTGGGCGCGTGCTCCACGATCTGGCCCGCATACATCACCGCGATCTCCTGCGTGCGGCCGGCGACCACGCCCAGGTCATGGCTGACCAGGACCACGGCCATCTGGCGCTCGCGCTGCTGCTCCGACAGCAGGTCGAGGATCTGGGCCTGCACGGTGACGTCGAGCGCGGTGGTGGGCTCGTCGGCGAACAGCAGCTGGGGACCACAGGCGAGCGCCACCGCGATGACCACGCGCTGGCGCATGCCGCCCGAGAGCTCGTGCGGGTACTGGTCCAGCCGCCGCTCGGCCTCCGGGATGTGCACCGAGCGGAGCAGCGCCAGGGCCGTATCCCGGGCCTGGTTCTTGTCCATGTCGGTGTGGACCTCGAGCGACTCGGTGATCTGGCGCCCGATGCGCATCACCGGGTTGAGCGAGGTCATCGGGTCCTGGAACACCATGGCCAGCTGCGTGCCCCAGTAGTTGCGCAGCGCCTCCGGCCCCATGGTGTCCAGCCGCTCGCTGCCGAAGATGATCTCGCCGGTGCGCTCGGCCGTGCTGGGCAGCAGGCCCATGATCGAGCGGGACAGCACCGACTTGCCGCACCCCGACTCGCCGACGAGCCCGAGCGTCATCCCCCGGTCGAGCGTGAGGGACACGCCGTCGACCGCTCGCACCATGCCCCGGGGCGTGCGGAAGTAGGTCTTGAGGTCGTTGACGTCGAGCAGGCGGGTTCCCGGCTGGTGGTAGTCGGCAGCGACGGGCGCTACCCGCCGGCGGCGGCCGCGGATCACAGGGCACTCTCCCGCACATCGAACCGGGCCCGGACCACGTCGCCCAGGTAGTTGAGGGCGAACACGGTCAGGAAGATGACGATGGTGGGCTCGATGACGA
>DASRJN010000681.1:0-16101 GCA_035649455.1 Acidimicrobiales bacterium | reverse complement strand
CAACTTCTTGGCCAACGGGATCACGGTCGAGAACAGCATCGAACAGGACGCCGACGTGGTCATGTTCATCTACCGCGACGACGTCTACCACCAGGACTCGCCCGACCGCGGCCAGGCCGAGGTCCTCGTGTCCAAGCACCGTAACGGCCCCACCGGCGTGTGCCGCCTGGCGTTCCTCGAGCAGTACACCCGCTTCGCCAACATGGCCAAGGTCGACTGACCGCGTGGCTCCTCCGTGCCTTGGTAATACCTAAAGCAGCGGTGACCTAACCGGGCGGCGGGCGGCGGATCTGGGCGGTGGCGGTGGCCACGGCCACCACCTCGCCGGCCGCGTCCAGCAGCTCGCCGGCCATGAAGCCGACGTCGCGGCCCTTGCGCACGATGCGGCCCCGGCCCACCAGGCGCCCGGGGCGGGCGGGGCGCAGGAACTGCACATGCAGGTCGGTGGTGGGCGCCGACTGGCCCGGGCCGAGCGTGGCGACGAGGGCGGGGCCGAGCGTGTCGTCGAGCATGGCCGCCAGCAGCCCACCCTGGACCATGCCGAACGGGTTGAGGAACTGCTCGGTGGCCTGGAACGCCATCTCGATCGTCCCGGCCTCGGGATCGACCGCCACCAGCTCCCAGCCCAGCAGCACCGCGGCCGGCGGCGGCGTGGCCCGCCCCTCCATCACGTCCCAGAACGGGCCCTGCCTGGTCATGGGGGGAAGTCTGTCACCCCGCCACTACAGGCCTTGACAGGCATATAACCAGAGGAGAATATTAGATCGTGCCCACGGACACCTTCGCCGTCCTGGCCGAGCCGACCCGCCGCCGCATCCTCGACCGCCTCCGGGCGTCGGATGCCAGCGTGGGCGAGCTGGTCGAGACGTTGACCGCCAGCCAGCCCGCGGTGTCCAAGCACCTGCGGGTGCTGCGGGACGCGGGCTTCGTGTCGTGCCGCATCGCGGCCCAGCACCGCATCTACCGCATCGAGCCCGGCCCCCTGCGCGAGCTCGACGGTTGGCTGGCGCCCTACCGGCGCCTGTGGACGCACCACCTCGACGCGCTGGAGCGTCACCTCGACAACCAGGAGGACCCGCGATGACAGAAGCCTTCGATCCCGGCCCCCTCTTCGACGTCGCGTCCGAGCCGGGCGACCGCACCTGGACCCTGGTGCTGGCGCGCGACCTGCGTCATGCGCCGGCCCTGGTGTGGGCCGCGCTCACCGAGCCGGGGCAGCTCGCCGAGTGGGCGCCTTTCGTGGCCGACCGCGACCTCGGGGAGCCGGGCGACGCCACGCTCACCATGGTCGACGGAGACATCCGCGAGGACCTGCCCGCCACCGTCATCCGGGCGGAGCCGCCGCGCCTGCTGGAGTACACCTGGGGGGACGACCGGCTGCGCTGGGAGCTGGAGCCCATCCCCGGCGGCACCCGGCTGACCCTGCGCCACGTCGTGACCGATCCCGACCTGATCCCCAAGGTGGCGGCCGGCTGGCACCTGTGCCTGGTGGTGGCGGAGCGCCTGCTCGACGGCGAGCGCATCGGCCCCGTCCGGGGGATGGACGCCATGAACTACGGCTGGCAAGACCTCCACGACGCCTACGCCAAGCGGCTGGCCGACCAGTGACCCGGGAGGGAACCAGCCCCTAGTCCGGCAGGCCGGCCAGCACCTGGCCGGCCAGGGGGGCGGCCACCTGACCACCGACCCCGCCGTTCTCGACGAGCACCGCCACGGCCAGGTCACCCCGGATGCCGATGAACCACGCATGGGTGGGCGGCGGGTTGCCACCGCCGAACTCGGCCGTGCCGGTCTTGCCGGCGATGTCGGCACCCGGCACCGCCGCGGCCGTGCCGCTGCCCTCGCGCACCACCCGCCGCATCAGGTCGTGGATGATGTCCGACGTCCCGGGCGCGAGCTGGGTGGCTGCGGGGGCGGCGGGCTGGGCCTCGCCCTCGGGCGGCGGGTCCCGCAGCAGGACGGGCGGGTCCCAGGTGCCGTCGATGATGGTGCCCGCCACCGTGGCCATGTGCAGCGGGCTGGCGGTCACCTCGCCCTGCCCGATGACCGCGGCCGCGTGCTCGGTGGCGTCGGCCGGGGCCGGGAAGCTGCCGCCCTCGGTGTCGAGGCCGACGCTGTAGTCGGTGTTGAAGCCGAAGCTCTCGGCCGCCGCCGCCAGAGCATCGTCGGGCACTTCGGCTGCGGCCGAGATGAAGGCCGTGTTGCACGACTGGGCGAAAGCGGTCCCGAAGGCCACGGTGCCGAGGCTGGAGTCCTCGAAGTTGCGGAAGGACCGGCCTCCGGCGTTGACGGTGGGCGTGCACTCGACCGGCGTGTCCGGGGTGGTGCCCGCTCCCAGCAGCGCCTCGGTGGTCACGACCTTGAACGTCGAGCCCGGTGGGTAGGCGCCCGCGAGCGCCCGGTTGAACTCGCCGATCGGCCGGGACGCCACCGCCCGCACGTTGGAGTGCGAGTCGACGACGACCACCGCGGTGGGCTGCGTGGTGTCGCCGAGCGCCACCTCTACCGCGGCCTGCACCGAAGGGTCGAGCGTGGTGCGCACCGGCTCGGGCTCGGTGCCGGCGATGTGGTCGATGACCGCCACCTGGTCGCCCGCCGCGACCGTCATGATGTCGCCCGACGGGGTGCCCGCCAATTGCTTCTCGAAGCGGGCCTCCAGCCCGGTCAGGCCCACCTGGTCGCCCGTCTGGTAGGGCTCGCCCAGCTCCTCCAGCTTCTCGGCCGTTGCCTCGCCGAAGGTGCCGAGGACGTGGGTGGCGAAGTCGGCGGTGGGCCCGCCCCGCAGGAACGTGTCCCGGAACCGGGTGCCGGGCAGCGGGTAGATCACCGACGCCACCCGGTCGTAGAGCGCCTGGTCGATGGTGGTGATGGTGACGAAGTGGTCCGGCTCGACCCCGCGCGCGTTGAGCGCCTCGTCGATGGCTGCGGGGTCGATGCCCAGCGTCAGCTGGAACGCCGACTTGATCTGGTCGAGGTCGAGGATGGCCCGCGGCTCCAGGCCCACGATGCGGGCCGGCCGCCCGGTGGCGATGGGCTGGTCGGTGGAGTCGAGGATGGGGGCCCGCTCCGGGAAGTCCCGGGTGCGCTCCAGGTGCTCGCCCTGACCCAGCTTCGGGTGGATGGTGTCGGGCGCCCACTCGACCTGCCAGTCGTCGTCCTCGCGGCGCAGGGACATGGTGCCGTCGTACTTCCATTCCCCGAGGCCCGCGAGCTGGAGGGTGGCGTGGAAGCGGGCTACCGCGCTCTCGCCGCCCGCGTCCACCGAGTCGAGCTCGTAGGAAGCGTCACTGACCTGGAGGTTGTCCACCACCGACTGGTGGGCCTCGGCGAAATCGGCGGGCGGATCGACCACCCGGGCGGCCATGGCCTCCCAGTCGCCGTCCCCCCAGTCGGCCAGGTAGGCGCGGGCGTCGGGAGCCGGGTCCGACTCGTCCTCGCGCATGAAGGCGAAGATGCCGTAGACCCCGGCCCCCAGCAGGATCACGCCGAGCAGCAGCACCAGACGGGAACGACTCGACATCGGGCGCACGTTACTGCCCGGTCCGGCGTCGCAAGCCCGCGGGTGCCGCCAGCACCGCCGCCAGGACCAGGGCCGGACCGGCCAGCCACAGCGGCCGGCTCAGCCACCACGCGGCGGTCGGATCCTCCCCCAGCGCGAAGCCCGCCCGCCCGTACAGCCACACGAAGCCGACCAGGGCGGTCATGTGCCAGCAGAACACCGGCATGGCCAGGCCGTTGGCCGCCACCACCGCCCGCCAGGGCCGGCGCCGGGCCAGCCCGCGCTCCAGCGCCGGGCGGGCCAGGAGCACCAGGCCGAGCTGGAAGGCGGCCAGGGCGGCGATGCAGGCCGTGGTGGGCCGGATGTTGCCGCTCTCGCCCCCGGTTGCCACCATCGAGTGCGAGTAAGGGCCGGCCACGGTCAGCGCCGTGAGCGCGGCCAGCCCGGCCGCCGCCACTGCCGCGGCGCGCCGGCGGCCCCCGGCCACCAGCGACCCGTCCCGCCAGAAGTAGCCGAGCTGGTGGCACCACAGCCAGACCAGGCCCGAGCCCACCAGGGCGGGCAGGGGACCGGCGACGTCGGTGGCGAGCCGCAACGCATCGGCGGCCAGGATGCCGGCGCCCATGGCGACCAGGACCCGTCCGCGGTGGGCGGCGTGCAGCCGGGCGGTCACGGGCGCGGCCAGGATGACCAGGGCGTACACCCCGATGAACCACAGCGGCACGAACACCACCCGCCCCCATTCGGCGACGCTACGGCCTCCGCCGGCCTGGACCGCCAGGTCGAACGCGAGCCAGCAGGCCAGCCACGGCACCAGCGGCTTGGTCAGGCGGACCAGGCGGGAGCGGACGAAGCGCGCCGCGCCGGTCCCGTCCCGCTCGGCAGCCTGCCATCCGGCGAGGTTGGCGTAGCCGCCCACGAAGAAGAACACCGGCATGACCTGGAGCACCCAGGTGGCGGCCCAGAGGCCCGGCACGTCGGCGATGGGGTTGGGCATGACCAGCCGCCCGTCGTGCCAGTGGGTGATGGAGAAGGTCCAGTGCCAGGCCACGACGACGCAGATGCTGAGGGCCCGCATGAGGTCGACGACCCGGTCACGGGTGGTGGGAGTCGCGTCGACCAGGGCATCGAGGTCGAGAGGGGCTGCGCTCATGGCTCGCCACCATCTCCCGGCGCGGGCCGCGCCACGATCCCGGGAACCCCCCAGCGCCCGGCGGGGGATCCCCTGGGAGTTCTCCCGGTTTCGGTGCTGCGGCCTGGTCCGGCGCCGGCCGCGGGACCAGGATGGTGCCGTGCCCTGGTGGCGGGGCCAGTTCGCCGACCTCGGCCTGGTTGTCCCCGCCCGGCGCCAGGCCGAGGCGGCCAGGGCCCGTCTCGAGGGGTCAGCGGCGGCTGCGGGGCAGGCGGGCGGCGGTGCCCTTGGCCTGGGGGTCGAGGTCAGCCAGGTGGAACAGCGCGTCGCCGCGGTGGACGATCGGGTGCTGGGTGTGGCCGATGACGAGCCCCGAGATGGGGGCCTTCATGGTGGCCCGGGCGCCACCCACCGCGTCGGCGATGATCCCCATCACCTCACCCTCGGCCACCCGCTGGCCCGAGCGCACCGAGGAGCGCATGATGCCCGTCCGCCGCGCCCGCACCCAGGTGGTGTGGCGCACGAACATGGTCCGGCCCCGGGCGGGCACCGGCTCGGACGGGCGCATGCCCAGATGGGCGAGCACCCGCATCACGCCCGCGGTGCCGGCCTCGATGACGTCGTCGTTGAAGCGGTGGGCCTCGCCGCCCTCGTAGACGACCACCGGGATGCCCCGGCGCTGGCACGCCTCGCGCATCGAGCCGTCCCGCAGCGGGGAGTGGATGCTGACCGGTGCCCCGAACGCCTCCGCCATGGCCCGAGTGGGCCCGTCCTCCAGGTTGCCCCGGATCTGGGGCAGGTTGTAGCGGTGGTCGCTGCCGGTGTGCAGGTCGATGCCCATGTCACAGGCGGCCACCACATTGGTCATGAACAGGTGGGCCAGCCGTGATCCCAGCGAGCCGTTGGCCGACCCCGGGAACGAGCGGTTGAGGTCCCGGCGGTCGGGCAGGTAGCGGGTCTCGCCCAGCACCCCGAACACGTTGACGATGGGCGCCGCCACCAGCGTGCCCGCCAGCTGTCGGGGCCGGACCGCCTCCAGCACCCGGCGGATGATCTCCAGCCCGTTGAGCTCGTCGCCATGCACCATGGCCGACACCCACAGCTTGGGACCGGGCCGCGGGCCGTGGACCACCACGATGGGCAGGGTCAGCGAGGTGGCGGTGGGCAGGCGCGATACCTGCACCTCGAGCAGCTCGCGCCGGCCCGGTGCGATGGTCGTGCCCGCGATGGTGACCGGCTCGTTGCGGGGAGCGCGCGCTCGTGGCATCAAGCTCGCGAGCGGCTTCGCCGAGGCCGGGCCGCGTGGCTCTTCTCGATCCACTCGATGATGCGGCGGGCCACGTCGACCCCCGAGGTGGCCTCGATGCCCTCCAGCCCGGGCGAGCTGTTCACCTCCAGCACCAGCGGCCCGTGCTTGGAGCGGACCAGGTCGACGCCGCACACGTTGAGCCCCATGGTGCGAGCCGCCCGCACGGCCACCGCCCGCTCCTCGGGAGTCAGGCGGATCCGCTCGGCGGTGCCGCCCCGGTGCAGGTTGGAGCGGAACTCACCGGGCGCGGACATGCGCCGCATCGACGCGACTACCCGGTTGCCGACCACGAAGGCCCGGATGTCGGCGCCGCCGGCCTCCTTTATGTACTCCTGCACCAGGATGTTGGCGTCGAGCTGGCGGAAGGCGGCGATGACCGATTCGGCCGCCTTGCGGGTCTCGGCCAGCACCATGCCCATGCCCTGGGTGCCTTCGGTGAGCTTGACCACCACCGGGGGGCCGCCCACCGTGTCGAGCAGGCCGTCGATGTCCTTCGTCGAGTGGGCGAAGCCGGTCACCGGCAGGCCGATGCCGTTGCGGGCCAGCAGTTGGAGGGCCCGCAGCTTGTCCCGGCCCCGGCTGATGGCCTGGGACTCGTTGGCGGTGAAGGTGCCCATCATCTCGAACTGGCGCACCACCGCAGTGCCGTAGAACGTGTGCGACGCCCCGATGCGGGGGATGACCGCGTCGACGTCGGTGAGCTCGACGCCCTGCAGCATCACCGCCGGCCGGTGCGACGTGATGTTCATGTAGCACCGCAGGTAGTCGATCACCCTCACGCTGTGCCCGCGTGCCTCCGCCGCCTGGCGTAGCCGGGACGTGGAGTACAGGTTCGCGTTGCGCGAAAGGATGGCCAGCTTCATGCGGGGTCACGAGAGGTCAGACGGTGGCGGCGTCGAGATCTACCTGCGACGAGGGGGCGACTGTACTGCCCCCGCACAGGAATGAACGTGCCGGGTCGATGACAAACCGGCGGCCGACCGCCTGACGGCCCAGCAGCATGCGGAAGCCCATCTCGTCACGCCGGGTGAGGGTGAGCTCGATGCGGAAGCGCTGGTCGCCCAGCACGACCGGCGTGCGGATGACCGGCCGCACGTCCAGCGCCCCGTTGCTCGACCGCACCGACCGCACGGCCATGAGCGGAGCCTCGGCCTCGACCGTGTAGTCCGTGTCCCGCTGGTGGGGATGCAGCACGAACCGCACCCGAGGCCCCCGGGCGCCCTCGATGATCTCGATGTCCCAGGCATGCAACGTGGACGACCGGGCGCCGCTGTCGATCTTGGCCTTGGTGGCCTCGACCCCCAGCAACGGCAGGCTGACCCACTCGCGCCAGCCGATGGATGTCACACCCATGGCCCACGACGCTACCGGCGCCGCACCCCCTAAACGCACCATCCCCCCGCCCGGTGCCTTCCCCGCCCCGCTGCGTGACCACCGTCTCGGCGTCCTGCCGGGCGCGAATTCGAGGCGTCGGCCTAGGGGTGAGCCGACTCCAGCGCGAGGCCAGGAGCGCTTTCGAACACCCGGTCGTGCGACTCGAGCGGGATGCTGAGGCGGATGGCCGTGGCGGCGATCCAGCGATCGGCGTCGTGCTCCCGCTGGGCCAGGGCGTCCGTGTCGATGACCACCGGACCGCGGCGGGCCGGAGTGCTCACGCGTCGAGCGCGGCGAGGAAGGCTTCGCCTTCCTCGGTGGTGAGATCGTCGATCAGCATGTCCTCGCGAGGAGGCAGCGGACGGGCGCTGCGCAGCAGCTCCTCTACCGGTAGCTCCAGGCTCTTGCCCTCACTGGGCTCAATCGGGTGCGTCGACATCTCGCTGGCACCGTTACCGGGCGGGGCAGACGGCCGGATGGCAGGCTGGTCGGGTGCACGCCCGTCCGCCACGCTGGACCGTTCCCCTGTGGGGGCCGCGGGTGCGGGTCAGCATCGGGATGCTCGGGTGGCTGGCGCTCGCGGCGGCGTTGATCCCCGCGACGGGGGAGTGGCGCGCCGCTGCGCCGCTGGCGCTGCTGCTGGCGGCGATGGTGTCCACCGCAGTGCACGAGGGTGCCCACGCCTGGGCGGCCCACCGGCTCGGCTACGAGGTGGGTTGGGTCGTGCTCGGCTCGCTGGCGGGCATGACGGCCTATCTGGGCCGGGACGATCGGCCGCTGGAGCGGGCCGCGGTCGCCCTGGCCGGCCCGGCCGCCAGTGCGGCCCTGGTGCTGGTCCTGCTGGCCGCCCGCCTCGCGGTTCCCGCGGGCGCCCTGAGCCAGGCGGTGGTGGACACCACGCTGATCCTCAACGCGGTCGCCCTGGTCGCGAACCTGATCCCCGTGGGCCACACCGACGGGGCCCTGTGCCTGCGCGGGCTGGTCCACCACGCCCGCCTGGGGCGCGCGGCGGAGTAGCCCCTACGCTGGCACGATGTTCCTCGGCGAGGACCTGCTGGCGTACCTGGTGCTGGCGCTGGGCGCGGCCATGGCCATCGGCAGCCTCGCCGCGCTGGTCCGCCCGCCCGAGGCGCCCAAGGAGGGCGAGCTCGCCCGGGCTCCTGTCGCCCGCAGCGTGGTCATGATCGCCGTCGGTACGCTGGCCGCCGTGTGGGCCTTGGCCAGCCTCCTCGCCGGGTAGCGGGAGCCGGTCAGGCGGGGATCCGCTCCAGCTTGAGCCCGAGGGACTCCAGCGTCTCGAACGGGCGGTGGTAGCCCCGCTCGAGGTGGTGGATGCCGTGCAGCGTCGAGGGCCCGTCGGCCACCGCCGCGGCGATCACCGACGAGAAGCCGGCCCGCACGTCGGGGATCGTCACCTCCGCGCCCCGCAGCTGGGACACGCCCCGGACCACGGCCGAGTGCAGGGCGTTGGTGTCGTGGAAGCGGCAGGCCGGACCGCCCAGGCAGGTGTCGAACAGCTCGATCTCGCAACCCATCTCGGTGAGGGCGGAGACATAGCCGAGCCGGTCCTCGTACACCGTCTCGTGGATGACCGACATGCCCTCGGCCTGGGTCATCAGCACGATGAGGGGCGGCTGCCAGTCGGTCATGAACCCGGGATGGGTGTCGGTCTGGACCGCGGAGGGGCGCAAGCCGTTCTCCGCGTGGGCCGAGATGTACTGGTCGGTGATGGAGAAGCGGGCGCCCATCTTCTGCAGCGTGTCGATGGCGGTGACCATGCGGTCCTGGGCGCAGCCGCCGACCCGCACCTGCCCGCCGGTCATGAGCCCCGCCACCAGGTAGGAGAACGCCTCCAGGCGGTCGCCCTGCAGGCGGGCTCGGGCGCCCCGCAGCTCGGGTACGCCCTCGATGACGATGCGCCGGTCGGGCTTGAACCCGATGCGGGCCCCCATGCGCTGGAGGAAGAGGGCGAGCTCGGTGACCTCGGGCTCGAGGGCCGCGTTGCGCAACACCGTGCGCCCGTCGGCCAGCACCGCGGTGAGCAGCACGCTCTCGGTGGCACCCACGCTGGGGTAGGGCAGGGTGATCGGCGCGCCCCGCAGCTGCGTGGTCCGGGCGCTGATCCCGTCTGCGGTGACCTCGACCTCGGCCCCCAGGGCTTCCAGGGCCCCGATGTGGAAGTCGACCGGGCGCTGGCCGATGCGGTCGCCGCCCACCAGGGGGACGAAGGCCTCGTGGTTGCGGGCCAGCAGCGGGCCCAGCAACAGGATGGGGATGCGGTTGAGCCCGGTGAACTCCAGCGGGACCTTGGCGCCCGGGCTGGCGACCGGGTGGACGGTGATGGCGTCGCCGTTGACCTCCACGCCGACGCCGAGCGACGTGAGGATGTCCGCGGTGATGGCCACGTCACCCACCGCCGGGGCGTTGGTGATGGTGCTGGGCTCGGTGCCGAGGATGGCCGCCACCATGTGCTTGGTCACCGCATTCTTCGACCCGCTGACGTTGACCTGCCCGACCAGGGGACCATTGGGACGGATGTGCCAGGCTTCGGCCACGGGCTCGACCATGGCGTCCGAGGGTAGCGGGGCGGCGGGCGGCCTCCGGACACGGGTGTGACACGCGCCACAGGGTGGCCGGGACCGCCGCGGCCCGACCACCCTGTGGCCATGAGGGGATGGTTACCGGCGCCGTCCCCAGCGCCGCGGGGGAGCCTGCGGCCGGGGGCGTGGCTTCGCCCGATAGCGCAGGTCACGCTGGCGATCTGCGATCAGGACGGGCGCGGAGATCTCGTGATGCAACATGACAAAAGTCCTTGGGTCCGAAAGGGGGATCGCGGAAAGCCGAGAACTCAGCCAGTTCCGCGGCCGGCGCTCAGACCTGAGGGAATCGAGGCGCGCGACGACTCACGGAGCTGGGCTCCCGGAGCAGGATCATGTCGGCACCTCCCTTGTCGTGTGTCGTGCGGTTGCGGTGGTGTAGCGGTTCTGTCGCTACGAGGACGAGCATGCCGGGGCGGGGCGATCGGGCGCCAGCGAATTAACGTCACAGCTCGGCCAGCCGCGGCACCACGGGAGCGCACACCTGCTCGATCCAGCCATCGGCGCGGCCGGTCGGCGGCATGACGACGACCTCGCTGATCCCGAGGCCGGCGTATCCGGTCATGTCGGCGAGGAAGGCGTCGGTGTCGCCGGCAGCCAGCGTGGGGCCGGCGTAGAGGATCGTCTTGCGGATCTCGGCTTCGTCTCGCCCCACGTCGGCACAGTGCCCACGCAGGACGTCGAGCTTGTGGGCGATCTCGCCGGGCGAAGCCGCGAACAGGTTGCAGGCGCCCGCGTACTGGGCCACCAGCCGCAGCGTCTTGCGCTCGCCCCCGCCGCCGATGAGGACCGGCGGGTGGGGCTGGGACAGCGGCGCCGGCGAGCACAGCGTCTCGGCGAGGTGGTAGTGGCGTCCGTCGTACGCGCCGGTGTCGGCCGGGTCCCACATCTGCAGGCACACCTGCAGGGTCTCCTCCAGCCGCTCGAAGCGCTCGGCCACTGGCGGGAAGGGCACGCCCAGGCCCCGGTGCTCCCGCTCGTACCAGGCGGCCCCGATGCCGAGCCCGCCCCGCCCACCGGAGAGGACGTCGAGCGTGGCGACGATCTTCGCCAGCAGCCCGGGTTGGCGGTAGCTGACCCCGGTCACCAGCAGCTGGAGGCGCACGGTCGAGGTGTGCCCGGCCAGGAAGCCGAGCGTGGTGTACCCCTCCAGCATGGGATCCTCGGCCGGGGCCACGTTGTCCATCTGGAAGTAGTGGTCCATGAGGCTGACGGTGGCGACGCCGGCGGCCTCCGCGGCCGCCCCGGCCCTCGCCAGCGTTGGCCCGATGGCGTCGGTGTCCTGGTCGGTGAAGGTGACGAGGTGGATCCCGAGTTCCATGCGACCTCCTCAGGGGACGCTACCGATGTCGACCACTTGGGGGTCGTGGCTGACCTGGGCGGACGCCGGGCCCAGCGCCAGCAGGCGGCGGACCGAGTCCCGCCCCGCCTCGATCCAGTCCGGGCCGTACATGTTGTCGACCGACGGCGCGCCCTCCCGCAGCTCCGCGGACCGGAACACGCACTGGCCCGCGAGCACGACCCGGCGGTCGCCGCCCTCGACCACGACCGACTGGTGGCCGGGCGTGTGGCCCGGGGTCGCCACGATTCGCACCCCCGGGGTGACCTCGGCGTCGCCCTCGACCAGCCGCAGCCGCTCGCCGCGGATGTCCGCCCACTCGGGCACCGTGTAGTGCTCCGTCTGGGCCGCCGACCACTCGGTGACCTGCACGTGCACGGGGCAGGCGAGCGCCGCCTGCTGGCCGCAGTGGTCGAAGTGCAGGTGCGACAGGACGACCGCCGCGACATCCCCGGGGTCCACGCCGAGCGCGTCGAGCGCGTCCGCCAGCGGGGTCACCCGGGGCTGGTACCAGCCGTCTATGGCGGAGTTGCCGATGCCGACGCCGGTGTCCACAACCGATGGGCCCGTCCGGGTGGTGCACGACCCACCCGAAGACGGGGAACGGCTCGAACGTGGCGTGCGCCGGATGCCACACGGGCACGGCCTCGATCACCGCCAGGAGCATCCGCTCGATCCGCGGCATCTCGGCCCGCGTCATCGTGGCGAGCGTACGCCCGGTGGCTCCGTCGTTAGTCTCGCCGGGTGACGACCGAGCACGACCTCGCGCTGGACGACGGCCGGACGCTGCATGTGTACGACACGGGGGCGGACAGCGAGCGCCTCGCAGTGTTCTGGCACCACGGCACGCCCAACCTCGGCGCGCCGCCGGCGCCCTTGTTCCCGGCATCCGAGCGCCTCGGCCTCCGCTGGGTGTCCTACGACCGGCCCGGGTACGGCGGGTCGACGCCGTGCCCCGGACGCAGCGTCGGCTCGGCGGCCGGGTACGTGGCCGCGGTGGCCGACTCGCTCGGCATCGAGCGCTTCGCGGTCATGGGCCACTCGGGCGGCGGCCCGCACGCGCTGGCCTGCGGGGCGTTGCTCCCGGGGCGGGTGGTGGCCGTGGTCAGCGGGGCCGCGCTGGCGCCGTTCGACGCCGAGGGCCTGGACTGGTTCGCCGGCATGGTGCCGTCGGGAGTGGCATCGCTGGGCGCGGCGGCCGAGGGCCGGGCGGCCAAGGAGCGCTTCGAGGCGTCGGGCGCCGAGTACGACCCCGAGTTCACCCCGGCCGACCTCGACGCCCTCGCCGGGGACTGGTCCTGGTTCGGCTCGGTGGTCGGGCCGGCCATGGCGGCCGGTCCCGGCGGGCTGATCGACGACGACCTGGCCTACGTGAGCCCGTGGGGCTTCGATCCCACCGACGTGGCGGTGCCGGCCCTGCTCCTGCACGGCGGGCGCGACCGGATCGTGCCCAGCTCGCACGGCGAGTGGCTCGCGCGCCGCTGCCCGGCCGCGGAGCTGCGGCTGTCGCCGGACGATGGCCACATCTCGATCCTCACGTCCGGCGCCGCCGCGCTCGAGTGGCTCAGGGAGCGGGCGGGGTAGCGCTCAGCCCTACCGGCCGGTATCGATCACGCAGAAGCGGTTGCCGTCCGGGTCGGCGAGCACGACGAAGTCGGGATCCTCGGGGTAGAGGTCCCAGTCGACCCGCTCGGCCCCCAGCGCCACCAGCCGCTCCACCTCGGCGGCTTGGTCGGCGGCGTCCCCCGCGTAGAGGTCGAGGTGCACCCGCGGGTGGTCCTGCGCCGGCGTCTCGCTGCGGCCGAGTGCCAGCCCGGTGCCCTGGCCGTCCGGCGGGACCAGCACGACCCAGCCGTCCTCGATCTCGTCCCGCGGGACGTAGCCGAGCGCCCGCGTCCAGAACGCCGCCGCCCGGCGTACATCCGCCACGCCGAGCACGACCGTGCCAATGCCGAGCATCCGCCGATTCTCGCAGTCCCGCCGGCCCGGACCCGGCATGATGCAGCCATGCAGCAGCGGCAGCGCACGGTCGTCGTCGTGGCCACCGGCCTCGCGCTGGCCGTCATGGCCATCACGATCAACCGCCTCCTCGCCGACGAGAGCGGCGGCTGGGTCGCCTACGCGCCCAACACCGCGGTGACGTTCCCCAACCGGGACAGCATCATCTGGCGCGAGGCCGCGGTCTGGCTCGGCGCCATCGCCATCTGGACAGCCGTCGCCTTGTGGCTCTATCGCGGCCCGCGGACCACCGATCAAACGTCGGCGCGATGATGTCGGGGATGGTGCAGCGGTTGACAGAGCTGCCCGCTGCTACCTCTTCGTGCGCGACGCTGATGCTCTCGGTTCCCCGCTCAACGGGAGCTCGGCGCAGCAGCAGTCGGGATAGCAGCCGCTGGGCTGGACGATCACGCCCCGCTCGACCAGACAGCCGCAGTCGGCACAACTGATCTCCATGGCCCCAGTGTCGCGCCGCCGGCCGGGCGTCACCGGACCGTCAGCGCCAGTCCACCCGGACGAAGCTGTGCCACCCGAGCCACAGCCACCCGGCCAGGACGAGGAACCGGGCCGGCCGGTGCCGGAGCACCGTGCTCAGGGTGGTGCCGAAGCTGGCCGTCGGGCCCCCGCGCCGGGCCGACGTCTCCAGGATCAGGGCACCGATGGCGACGGCCACGTAGCCGGCCAGGATGACGGTCCGGGCCGTCATCGTCGGGCCAGCTCCACGGCCGCCGCCAGCCATGCCACGAAGGCCGCGGCCCGGGCCGCGTGCGAGTCGAGGGCCGCGTTGGCCAGCGAGCTGAGCGTCGGGTGCTCGTCCCGCGGCTGCTGGGTGTAGGCGACCAGCTGGACCGTGGCGAGCAGGCCCGCGAGCGCGAGCCACGGCAGGACCCGCGGCGCGCCCGGGGTCCGGCGACCCCGGCGCTTGGCGCGGCTGCCGGCGACCATCGCCACCGCGCCGGCGCCCACCACCGCCCCGGTGGCGGCAGCGGAGAATGCCGGCAGTCCCACGGCCCACCATGCGTACGCCGTCACGGCCAGGGCCGCGGCCACTCCGGCGATGGCATGCCGCGGATCGTTCACCCGCCCATCCTGGTCGCCGCCGCAGCCGCGCCGATGCCAACCTGGGGGTCGTGACCCTGCTGGCGCTCGGTGGCTCGGACTGCGAGGCCATCCGCGACGCCGTGCTGGGCCAGCCCGCCAACAGCCTGTCGAGCCTGGCCTACGTGGCCGGCGCGGCCGTCATCCTCCGGCGGGGCGGACCACGCGGCCCGGCCCTGGCGCTGGCGGCAGTCGGGATCGGCAGCTTCCTCTACCACGGCCCGATGCCGCCGGGCGCCGACGCGGTGCACAACGGGGCGATCGTGGCGCTGGTCGTCCTCACCGCTGCGGCCGCCTGGCACCGTCGTGCCCTGCCCCGCCCGCCGGTGCTCGCCATCGTCGCCCTGGCCACAGCCGTCGTGCTGAACCTGCTCGGGCGGACCGGAGCGCCCCTGTGCCGGCCGGACAGCCTGGCCCAACCCCACGCCGCCTGGCACGTGCTCACAGCCGTCGCCGCGGCGGTCTGGCTCGCCGGCTGGCCCCGCCGCGCCGACCTCACGTCGGGCCCCCGAACGAGGTTCGTCCAGCTGTTGGTCGTCGGCCTCGGAGTGGTGGCGGCCGGCGTGCTCTCCGGCGCCAAGGGCGCCGCCGCGACGCCGAGCTGCTTGCAGCCGGTGGGCGATCGCTACGAGCCGGGCGACGAGGTCACCGTGGTCGGCTACGGATGCGTTCGCCGGCCATCGCATGCTGCCGGAGACACCCCGGTGCTGTTCGGCTACCTGCATGTCATGCCCGCCGATCCCTGCGCCGACGTCAGCCCGACGGTGTACTGCAACCCGATGGGCCTCCGCCGCCAGCAGCCGTCGGTCGATCCGGCCAGTGGCATTCCGGTGGGTCAGATCTCGCTGGAGGAGTCGCCCCATCCGTGGCGCGGGCTGCGGGCGAGCCTGACCTTCCGGATCCCCGCCGACCTCGCCCCTGGCGCTTACCACATCCTGACCTGCGGACAGCCGTGTACCGCTGACCCACAGGTGTATCCAACCGAGCCGTGGCCCCTATACGTCGGGGTCGATCCGCCCGCGGGGGAGCGACCCGTTCACCACTGGCCTCTGGACGATCCCGCCATCGCTCTGCTGCCCGACGATGCGCTGGTGCTCGGCCCCGATGGCGACGAGGCGACGGTGGCCGAGGTCCGGGCCCAGCTCGCCACTGCCGCCGGCCCCTCGGAGCGGGTGGAAACTGCCGCTCGGGCCGACGGGACGCCCGGCGGCCACACGCCGCTGGTCGTCTGGATCGTCGCCGCGGCGCTCGTCCTCGCCGGGGGCTGGGCCGTCACCCGCCGTGGCCCGCCGCGCAAGCGGATCCGTCCGGGCGACTGACGTCGCATCCCATGGACGTGGTCGCTACGGGCCTGGGCGGCATCCGGTATCGGCTCGAGCTCGACCTCACCGCCCGCGCTGACGGCGCCCGCGGGTGCACCGAGGTCCGGTTTGGCTGGAAGGAGCCTGGAACCGTCCCCGCTGTGGTCCTCGATCTCGCCCGCGCGACGCAGGTGACCCTGAACGAGCGCGATCTGCCGGGTCCCGGAGCACAGGGTGGTCAGATCGAGCTGACCGATCTCCATGCCGAGAACGTGCTGACGGTCGTGTCCGAGCTCGACTACTCCTTCGGCGGGCACGGGCTCTGCTCGGTGACGGGTGGGGGTGATGGACGCACGCGTCCTGACGTTCGCCGCCGGGCCGTGGGTGGTGAGCGAGAGCCGCGTGGCCTCGCCGTTCCGACCACGAGGTGGCTCGAAGCTGTACGGGCCGCGGG
>DASRJN010000680.1:0-8356 GCA_035649455.1 Acidimicrobiales bacterium | reverse complement strand
CACGCTGGTGTCGGAGAGCATCGACGTGGTCGTGCACTGCGCCCGCACGGCCGCGGGCCCGCGGGTCACCGAGGTGGTGCTGGTGGAGGATCTGGCGGGCGGGGCGGAGGCCACGCACTTCACGGTCACCGAGGTCTTCCGACGCCCCGGTGCCGCCGGGTCGCTGCTCGCCACCGGCGACCTCCCCGCCCGCGCCGCCCGCCCGCTGGCCGACGCCGGCTACGACGT
The DNA here is from genome assembly GCA_035649455.1 of Acidimicrobiales bacterium. Taxonomy (GTDB): domain Bacteria; phylum Actinomycetota; class Acidimicrobiia; order Acidimicrobiales; family VFJN01; genus ZC4RG19. The sequence goes on along the minus strand of DASRJN010000680.1, from coordinate 8,128 downwards.
CCGCCGACTCCTCGACCACCGGATGGCCGGCTGATGGGCGCGCTGGGTGGAGCGTCAGGTCCGGCCAAGCCGTGGCCGGCGATCTCCCGCGGTTGCGACCCGGCGGCGGCACCGACCGTCGGCCAGCCCCCGGGGACCGATGCTTTGGCGGGCTGTGAACGGACGGGCGGAGGCCAGCGGTTTGGAAGAGGGATGGCCGCCCGATGGGCGGGCTGGTGGTGGGTGGGCCGGGCGGCCTCTGGCAGGCGGACGCTCGGGTTTGTGACGCGGTGGTGGCGGTCTCGGCGGGCCAGGCCCGGCGGGCCGGCGCTGCGGCGGGCTGACGGCGGGCGGGTGGAGGTCGGGGGAGTGATGGTGGGTGGGGTGACCGGGTGATGGGCGGGCTGGTGGTGGCGGTGGGGATGGCGGCCGGGGTGTTCTACCTGTACACCGCGCTCGTCTTGCGGTGGCCGGGGCTGGGCCCGGGGCCGCGGGTGGTCGCTCGTCCGGTTCGGGCACGGCGGTGGGGGGTCGACTGGTTGGTGCAGGCCGGTCTCAGCGACGTCGATCGCCGGGAGTTCTTGCTGGTGACCGGGGCGCTGGCGGCGCTCGGGGTGGTGGGCGGTCTGGCCGTGTTCGGGGGGTCGCTGCCGGCTCTGGTCCTCGGGTTGTGCCTGGGGGCGGCGCCCCTTGCCTCGTACCGGGTGCGCCGTCACCAGCGGCGGGCCGCGGCTCAGGAGGCCTGGCCCCGCCTCATCGAGGAGATCCGCATCCTCACCTCGGCGCTGGGGCGGTCCGTGCCCCAGGCCTTGTTCGAGGCGGGCCGGCGGGCGCCCGAGGGCCTGCAGCCCGCCTTCGCCGCGGCCCACCGCGAGTGGCTGCTGTCCACCGACTTCGAGCGCACGGTGGGCGTGCTCAAGGCCGGCCTGGCCGATCCGACCGCCGATGCCGCCTGCGAGACGCTGCTGGTGGCGCACGAGGTCGGCGGGACCGATCTCGACTTGCGGCTGGAAGCACTCATCGAGGACCGCGTCATCGACGTCCAGGGCCGCAAGGACGCGCGGGCGAAGCAGGCCGGTGTGCGGTTCGCACGGCGCTTCGTCCTGCTGGTGCCGGCGGGCATGGCGTTCGTGGGGCTCAGCATCGGCAACGGCCGCGCCGCCTATGCGACGCCCTGGGGGCAGTCGATGGTGGCGCTCGGGATCGTCGGGATCGTCGTGTGCTGGCTGTGGGCGGGCCGGCTGTTGAAGCTGCCCGAGGAAGAGCGGGTGTTCTACGAGTGAGCACGCAGATCCTGGCGCTGGCCACCCTGTCGTTGTTCGTCGGCTCGACGCTGCTGCTGAGCGAGCTCCGCTGGTTCCGGCGGCGGCCCCTGGTGGACCGCTTGGCGCCCTACGTGCCGGGCGGCCACGGGGCCCAGCGCCGGGGGGCGATCATGTCCGCCGCCTCGTTCGGCCAGGTGATCGGACCGCTCGCCCGCGCCATCGGCGGGGCGGTGGCCCGCGCCTTCGGCGTGTCCGAGGCGCTCGCGCTCCGCCTGGAGCGGGTTCATTCGCCGCTCGACGTCACCGGCTTCCGGGTCCGCCAGCTGGCCTGGAGTGGCGCGGGGCTGGTGGGCGGCGCCCTGGCCGCGGCCGCGCTCGGCCTCGGTGGCGTCCCGGCCCTGCTGTTCGTGGTGGGCGGGGCCGCTCTCGCATTCCTCGTCGTCGAGCAGCAGCTGGCCGCCGAGTCGGCCCGGTGGCAGCGGCGCATCTTCCTGGAGCTGCCGGTCGTGGCCGAGCAGCTGGGCATGCTCATCGGCGCCGGCTACTCCCTCGGCGCAGCCCTGGGCCGGTTGGGCAGCCGGGGCAAAGGCGCGTGCGGGCGCGACCTGGTGCGGGTCACCGGCCGCGTCCGCCAGGGCCTCACCGAGGTCGAGGCCCTGCGGGAATGGGCGGCGGTCGTCGACGTCGACGCCCTCGACCGGCTGGTGGGCGTGCTGGCCCTCAACCGCCAGGCCGGCGACCTGGGCCGGCTCATCGGGGACGAGGCCCGGTCCATCCGTCGCGACGTCCATCGAGAGCTGGTGGAGACGATCGAGCGGCGAGGCCAGCAGGTCTGGATCCCGGTGACCGTGGCCACGCTCGTGCCCGGCGTGATCTTCCTCGCCGTCCCCTTCATCGAGGCGTTGCGCCTCTTTGCCAACACATGAAAGGAACCACCGTGCCCACCGACGCATCCTGCACCACCCTTCCGCGGTGCTCCGCCCGTGACGACCGAGGCGAGGGAGTGATCTCGGCCGCCATCGTCGTCCTGATCATGGCCCTCATCGGGGCCGCCATGTGGGTGACGTTCAACGGCCTCTGGACCGACGTCTCCACCCGCACCGAGCAGCAGGTCGAACAGATCGGCGGCCCGTGAACCGGGCCCGGGACCACCCGACCGACGGCGGCAGCGGCGATCGCGGAGCGGGCGCGCTGTCCACCGCCATCGGGTTCCTCGTGTTTCTCACCTGCATGTTCCTCGCATTGCAGGTCATCTTCGGCCTGTACGCCACCTCGACGGTGCGGGCGACGTTGGATGACGCCGCATCCCTGGCCGCCAACGGCGGCGGTGCCACGCCGGCGGAGCTGCAGCGGTTGGCCGCCGAGGCCGAGCAGTCCCTGGGCGCCGTGGGGCGACGCCCGTCGACGGTGATCGAGCTGGAGATCGTGGACGAGGACGGTGACGGCGTCGGCGATGTCGTGGTCGGGCACGCGGTGGTGGAGCCGCCGCGGTTTGCCCCGGGGGCTTCGATCTTCGGGTTCGACCTGATCAACGCCTCGGTACGGGTCCAGGTCGAGCACCCCCGAGCATGAAATCGGCGGCCCAAAGGTGCCGATGGTCACTTACCTTAAGTAAGATTTCTGATGGGGCCTCGACCGAGGCGCACAGCTGGGGCGGTTCCGCCGCCCGGGGAGGAGTCAGGCCGTGTCCACGCCGACGGACGACGCAGCGCCGACGCAGACGGAGCCGCAACGCACTGACGACGCCGGAACCGGGGATGTGCTGCGCACGCTCGCGGCCCTGGCCATGCTGGGCGCCGCCATCATCCACTTCGCCTTCGCCCCCGACCACCTGAGCGAGCAGACCTCGCACGGCGTGTTCTTCCTGGTCGCCGGGTGGACGCAGCTGCTCGGTGCCGCCGCTCTGGCGTTCGGGTGGCGGCCGCAGCGGGCCTGGCTGTACGGCACCGCTGCGTTCAACCTGGGCGTGGCCGCCCTGTGGCTGGTGTCCCGCACCGCCGGCCTGCCGGGCGAGGAGCCGGAGGCGGTCGGCTTCCCCGACTCGCTCGCCACCGGTCTGGAGGTGTTCGCCGGGGTGGCCGCGCTGGCCGTGGTGCTGGGCTGGGCCCGGATCCCGGCCGAGCGCCGCCCGCGGCTCGGGTTGACGGCTGTGCCGCTGGTCGCGCTGGTAGCGGTGGTGTCCGCCTCGGTGGTCCCAGCCCTGGGCGGCGGCCACGCCCACGGGGAAGGCGGCCACGACGAGCACGGCCACGGGACCGCCGAGGGCGAGACCGCAGCCGGAGGCCACGACGAGCACGGCCACGACGGCGCCGCCGCCGAGGGGGCCGACGACTTCGCCGCGACGCGCATCGCCGCCCTGACCGGGTACCTGCCCCAGTCCGAGCTCGACCGCATTCGCCAGGTCAACCGTGACTACCTGGCCACCCAGATCCGCAACCGGTCGCGGCTGCTCGCCGGCCTGCCCGAGGACGAGCGTGAAGCGCGCATCAACGCCTTCACCGAGTGGACCGTCGACAACGCGCTGGAGGCCGAGAACGGCAACGCCAGCGAAGGCGACCAGCCCTCGATGCATTCGCATGGCCCGTCGGTGTGGCAAGACCTCGAGAACCCGGCCGACCTGTTGAAACTGCAGGGCGAGCTCCAGGTGGCGGGCACGGTCATCGCCGCCATGCCCACTGCCGCCGACGCCGTCGCGGCCGGCTACATGCAGGTGACGCCCTACGTGCCGGGCATCGGGGCCCACTACCTGAACGTCAGCAAGCTGCTCGACGGCACGTTCAAGCCGGGTGAGCCGGAGATGCTGCTCTACAACGGCAACGACCCCACGTCGGTGCTGGTCGGCCTCAGCTACGCGGTGATCGGGGAGGACCCGCCCCAGGGGTTCACCGGTCCCAACGATGTGTGGCACGTCCACCCGTCCCTGTGCATCCTCGGCGGCTTCGTCGTCGGGCCTGACCAGACCCCGCAGGAGATGTGCGACTCGATCGGTGGCTCGAAGGGCCGAACCTTCGGCGAGAGCATGTGGATGGCGCACCTCTGGCAGGTTCCCGGGTGGGAGTCCTCGTGGGGGCTGTTCAGCGGCGAGAACCCGGCGCTCAACCTCGCCACGTCGGACGTGGGTCGCACCTGACTAGCGTGCCGGGGGTGGACGCGGACACCCCCGGCGCCGCCGGCTTCCGCTCGGGCTTCGTCAGCCTGGTGGGCCGGCCCAACGTCGGGAAGTCGACGCTGCTCAACCGCATCCTGGGGCACAAGGTGGCGATCGTGTCCGACAAGCCCCAGACCACCCGCCACCGCATCCAAGGCGTGCTCAACCGGGACGACGCCCAGGTGGTGTTCGTCGACACCCCGGGCATCCACAAGCCCCGCACGCCGCTGGGCGAGCGGCTCAACGTCGCCGCCGAGTCGACGATCGGCGACGTGGACGTCGTCGTGTTCGTGATCGACGCCACCCAGCCGCTCGGCCGGGGCGACCGCTGGGTGGCGGCGCGGGTACCCCACGACGCCGTGGTCGTGGTGAACAAGGTCGACGTGGCCCGGCCCCAACAGGTGCTGGCCCAGTTGGAGGCCGCGGCCGAGCTGGACCTGTCGGAGTACTTCCCGGTGTCGGCTGTGACCGGCAAGGGCGTCGACGTCCTGGTCGAGCACCTCTTGGCTCGGCTGCCGGAGGGGCCGCGCTACTACCCGGAAGGCACCGTCACCGACGTGCCCGAGGCTTTCTGGGTGGCGGAGCTCGTGCGCGAGCAGCTGCTGGCAGTGGCCCGCGACGAGCTGCCCCATTCGATCGCCACCCGTGTGACCGAGTGGGAGTGGCCGCGGATCCGCTGCGAGATCCTGGTGGAGCGGGAGTCCCAGAAGGGCATCGTCATCGGCCACCGGGGCGCAGTGCTCAAGGCGGTCGGCACCGCCGTGCGTGCCCAGCTGGCCGAGGGCGCCTACCTGGACCTGCATGTGAAGGTGGACAAGGACTGGCAGCGCCACGCCAGTGCCCTCGACCGCCTGGGCTTCTAGGCGGTCTGCCTCAGCTCACGGAGGAAGGCTTCGATCTCGGCGCGATCCCGGGTGCGGCGCATCCGCGGCAGCGTGGCCACGATCTTGGGGCCATAAGCCGCCGTCGCCAGCCGGGGATCGAGCACCGCCACCCCGCCCCGGTCTGACGCGGTGCGGATCAGCCGGCCCGCCCCCTGGGCCAGCAGCGTGGCCGCCCGAGGCACGTCGATGGTGGTGAAGGCCCCGGCGCCGGCGCGCTCGCGCCGAGCCTGGAGCAGCGGATCGTCGGGCCGGGGGAACGGGAGCCGGTCGATGGTCACCAGCGACAGCGAAGGTCCGGGTACGTCGATGCCCTGCCAGAAGCTCATGGTGGCGAACAGGCAAGTCTCCGGCTCGCGGGCGAAGCGGTCCACCAGAGCGGGCTTGGGCAGGTCGCCCTGAGCGAGGATCGGGTACCGCAGCCGGATCCGCAGCTCCTGCGCCGCCCGGTTCATGGCCTTGTAGCTCGTGAACAGGGCCAGCGTGCGGCCACCGGCCGCCTCGACCAGAGCGGCCAGCTCGTCGATCGCGGCGTCGGCCCAGCGGGGATCGGTGGGGCGAGGGAGCCGGACCGCGCAGTACATGAGGCCGTGGGTGGGGAAGTCGAACGGGCTGCCCACGTCGAGCAGCTCGTCGGCTCCCTGGGGCAGCCCGACGTGGGGGCCGAACCCGGGCGCCAGGGTGGCGCTGGTGAGCACCGCGGTGCGGCGGGACCACAACCGCTCGGACAGCAGGCCGGCCACGTCGAGCGGTGCCAGCCGCAGGGCGGGCAAGTGCTCCGGACCCGTCACGAACAGGACGTGCTCGTCGCCGGGCGCGGCCACTGCGTCGAGGTCTTCCAGCAGCGCGCTCGCGGCCTGGCGGGCTCGGATGGCGCGGTTGGTGACGTCGTCGCTGACACCGTCGGGGATGGCGCGCAGGGCCGCCATGGCCGTCTCGACCCGGCCGCGGGCCGCCGCCAGCGCGCCCGCCAGGTCGGCGGGCAGGGGAGCGGTGAGGCGCCGGTCGCGGTGGGCGACGAGCGCGTCGATGAGGACGCCGCCGGCGTCGGTGACCGCGGCCACGGTGTCGTCGGCCCCGGCGAGGATCCCGCGCAGCACCCGGCCGAGCTGGGTGAAGCGCCCGGGCCCCAGCTCGACCCCGGTGGTGGAGGAGATGATGTCGTCGAGCTGGTGGGCCTCATCGATGATGGCGACGTCATGCTCGGGCAGCAGCGCCCCGTCGGCCGCCAGGTCGAGCCCGTACAGGTGCAGGTTCACGACCACCAGGTCGGCCTCGGCGGCCCGCGCTCGGGCGGCCTCGGCGAAGCACCGATCGCCCCGCGGGCAGCGGGCGGCCCCGGGGCAGTCGCGGGAGCCGGTGCTGATGGCGCCCCAGGCCGCGTCGGAGGGCTCGACCGGCAGCTCGGCCCGGTCGCCGGTGGGCGAGGTCGACGCCCAGGCCGCCAGCGCGGCCAGCTCGTCGGGATCGGCCCGCTCGGCCAGCCCGTCCAGCGCCAGCTGGTCGCCGGGGCCACCGGCCGGGGCCCGGGCGAGCTCGGCCAGGCGTTGGACACAGGCGTAATTGGACCGGCCCTTGAGGATCGCCCACGAGAAGGGCTGGTCGAGGTGGCGGTCGAGGAACGGGAGGTCCTTGGCGGCGAGCTGGTCCTGGAGCGCCTTGGTGGCGGTGGCGACCACCACCCGCCGGCCTGAGCGGATGGCAGGGACCAGGTAGCCGAGCGTCTTGCCGGTGCCGGTGCCGGCCCGCACCACCAGGTGGCGGTCGGAGGCGATGGCGTCGGCCACGGCTTCCGCCATGCGCACCTGCCCGCCCCGCGCCTCGCCCCCGCCCGGCAGCTCCTGCACGACCTCGGCGAGCGCCGAGGCCACCGCGCGTGCCCGCCCGCTGGTGCTGGGGGAGGGGGTGTGGGGGGCGTCGGGCACGGAGGCCGACGGTAGTGGTGGGCTGGTGCCGGCCGTGGTGATGGTCGTCGTGGTCATGGTCATGGGGTCACCGGGATGGGGCCGCCGGCGGCGGCGAGGCGGCGGACGTCGGTGATCGACGCCATGCGCACCTGCCCGACCCGGGCCTCGCCCCCGCCGGGCAGCTCCTGCACGACCTGGGCCAGCGCCGAGGCCACGGCGCGTGCCCGCCCGCTGGTGCTGGCGGAAGGGGGTCTGGGGGTGTCGTCGTGGTGATGGTCGTCGTCGCGATGGTCATGGGGTCACCGGGATGGGGCCGCCGGCGGCGGCGAGGCGGCGGACGTCGGCGATCGCGTCCGGGAGGTCGGGCAGGGCGCGCTCGGCGGGGCCGGCGGGCGTGAGGAAGGCGAAGACCATGCCCACGACCGGCTCGCCGGTGGCGTCGGCCACCGCCAGGGCGTATGAGGCGCCCTGGGCGCGGTAGCGCTCGACCAGGGGGTCGAGGTCGGTGTCGGGGCTCGCCGGGCCGGTCTTGTAGTCGACGACCACCAGCCCCTCGTCGCTGCGGTACAGCAGGTCGACGTAGCCCTCCAGCGTGCGGCCGCCGCCAAGGGGGACGCCGACGTACAGCTCGCGCCAGTGGGGCCGGGTTGCGGCTTCGATCACACTGGGGGAGGCCAGCGCGGCCCGCACCAGCGCGTCGATGTGGGCCTCATGGCCGATGACGCCCTCGCCGGCTGCCTGGGCTGCCACCGCCTCGGCGCGGCCGGCGCCGGTGGCCAGATCGATGGTCTGGAGCACGGCGTGGACTGCCCGGCCGATGGCCGTGCCGTAGCGGCCCTTCTGCCACGGCGGGAGGTCCAGGTCCCGCGGGCGCTTGTGGAGCCCAGGGTCGACCAGCGCCTCCGGCCGGCCCTCGGGGCTGAGGGCAGTGGCGGCCACCGTGCGCGG
>DASRJN010000679.1:0-8297 GCA_035649455.1 Acidimicrobiales bacterium | reverse complement strand
ACCCGCCCCGCGTACGCCTCGGTGAGCACCGGGACGACCGTGCCGAAGCCGGCCATCACCACCACGTCGACCCCGTGGGACCGCAAGAGCTTGACCAGTTGCTCACCGTAAGCAGCGCGGTCGAAAGAAGGCCCCCACGCGACACGTTCGAGCAACTCGGCGGGTATACCCTGCTCGCCAGCGATGCCGAGTGCCCGACAGGGTCGGTCGGCGACCACCAGAGTCACGGGTAAACCTTCCCCCAGGATGGCGTGCAGTAGGGTGCCGCTACCCGACGCGAGCACGGCAATCTGAGCTGGAGGCATGCGGTGCGATGGTAGCGGTCGGGGTCACCGCCACCGTTCTTGCCCGGACAGGGCCCAAGGCTCGCGCGGCGATATTCCTGACCAACACATGCGAGGCGAACCCGTATGGATCTCAACAAACTCTCGACGGCCGACAAGGTGATCGGCGCGTCGGCGATCGTCTTCCTCATCGCGTTCTTCCTGCCCTGGGAGGGCATCAGCAACGAGTTCGGGTCGGCGTCCAACAAGGGCTACGACTACTTCCTGACCGGCATCATCCCGTTCCTGGTCGTGCTCGTCATGGTCGTGCAGATCGTGCTCGACAAGCTCACGACCACCCAACTGCCGGAGATCCCGCTCAAGTGGGGCCAGGTGCACCTGATCGGCGGCCTCATCGTGGCCGTGCTGGTCGTGCTGCGCCTGCTCGTCCCGGCCGACGAAGGCAGCGGCGCGTTCTCCGTGGACCTCGACCGGATGTACGGCCTGTTCATCGCCACCATCGCGGCGATCGGCGTCGGGGTCGGCGGCTACCTGAAGAGCAAGGAGCCCGAGAGCGTCTACGACTCCGGGCCGAGCGCCTACCCGGGCGCGCCGCCGCCTCCGCCTCCGGGCGGGGCGTCGTTCTGACTCCCTGAAACACTCCCGAGGCCCCGCTCCGGCGGGGCCTCGGCGCGTCCGGGGGGCGCGCCCAGCGCCGAGAAGGCCGGTCCTAAGGTGGCGAGATGAGCAACGGTGGGCAAACGCCGGGGCCGCCTGGGGGCTACCCGGCGGGAGGATACGCGTCGTCGCAGGCCGTGAGCCGGCGGTCCGAAGGTCGGCTGCGGGCGTGGGCCCGGCGGCGGCCGGAGCCGCGGCTGTGGGTCACGCTGGCCGGCGCGGGCTGCATCCTGGCGGTCAGCGGGCTCCAGCTCATCGCCGGTGACGCCCAAGCGCCGGAGGATGGCGGCGACGGGACGAACATCCCCGGCATCATCCTGTCGCTGCTGGTGGTGGCGGCGGGCTTCGTGCTCATGCACTTCTTCCGCGAGCAGCCGGCTTCGGCGGCGGGCGTGGCCGCGGTGGTGCTGGGCACGCCGGCGCTGCTGTTCTTCCTCACCTTCGACGAGAACAGCTTCGAGCTGCCGTTCTCCGCGGAGGCCGTGCTCGGCGGCTCGGCGTTGCTGTGGCTGATCGCGTACATGGTCGGCCCCGGCTCGGGCCGGCCTCTGCTGCTCGGCGGCGCGTTGCTGTTCGGCTGGTTGTTCGTCATCCAGGTCACCGAGGACCCGTTGGCCAACGGGTTCGGCCCGCCGGCCCTGTTCGAAGACGACCCGTTCGTGAACGACGACCCCTTCGCCGACGACGGGTCCAGTGGCGGCTTCAGCGACGAGTTCCCCGAAGACGAGTTCAGCGACGACGAGTTCACCGTCGACGAGGAGGCCAGCTTCCAGTCCGACGAAGGGGCCGATCCCACCACCATCGGCATCATCTCGGTGGTGTTCGGCGGTGGCTTCCTCGTGGGCGCCCGGCTGCTCGACCGGCGCAAGCTGTACGGCGTGGCGACGCCGCTCGTGGCCGTGGGCCACATAGCGCTGCCCGCCGGCATCCTGTTCCTGAGCGACGACCTCAACGCGACGGGCACCGGCCTCGCCTTCGTGCTGGCGGGCGGGCTCGTCATCTGGTCCGGCGCGCTGGGCGCGCGGCGAGCCACCACCATCATCGGCGCGATCGAGCTGATCATCGGCGTGGTCGTGGTGCTGGGCGACGTCATGGAGGACGCCGACCCGACCAGCGTCGGCTCCGCGCTGTTCGTGATCGGCACGGCGCTGGTCCTGGGCTCCCAGCTGCTGCACCGCCAGACCCGCGAGACGCCCCCGTCGACCCCCGGGCCGTCCGAGTTCCCCGGCCCGCCGCGGGCCCCGCAGCCCGCCGGTGCGCCGTTCGGGCCCTATGCGCCGCCGCCCGGCCCGTATCCCGGCGGTCCCGGCGGTCCGCCATCGGGCCCGCACCCGCCCGCGGGCGCCCCGCCGCCGCCCCCCGGCACCACCGCGTTCTGACCGCCGAGGTCGGGGTCGGCTACAGGCTGTGGACGACCTCGACCATCAGGTGGCCCGCCTCGGTCGGGTTCAGCCCCACCTTGGCCCCGGCCTCCCGCAGCGCCTCCATCTTGGCCTGGGCGGTGCCCTTGCCCCCGGAGACGATGGCGCCCGCGTGGCCCATCTTCTTGCCGGGAGGGGCGGTCACGCCCGCGATGTAGGACACGACCGGCTTCGACATCTTGGAGGCGATGAAGTCGGCGGCCTCCTCCTCGGCCGAGCCGCCGATCTCGCCGATCATCATCACCGCGTGCGTGTCGGGATCGGCCTCGAACGCCTCCAGGCAGTCGATGAACGACGTGCCCGGGACCGGGTCGCCGCCGATGCCCACGCAGGTGGTGACGCCGATGTCGTTGAGCTTGAGCTCGTACAGGGCCTGGTAGGTGAGGGTGCCTGAGCGCGAGACGATGCCCACCGACTTCTCGCCGTCCACCGGGGCCTTGGCGATGTGGCCGGCGGTGATGCCGATGTTGGCCTTGCCGGGGCTGATGATCCCGGGGCAGTTGGGCCCGAGCAGCTGCACGCCGGGGAAGTCACGCCGCAGCTTGTTGAAGAACCAGGCCTCGTCCTGGGCGGGCACGCCCTCGGTGATGCACACCACGAAGCTGACGCCGCCCTCGGCCGCCTCGATGACCGCGTCGCGCACGCCGGGGGCGGGGATGAAGATGCAGCTGGCGGTGGCCCCGGTGGCGGCCACGGCGTCGGCCACCGTGGCGTAGACCGGGATGCCGTCCACGTCGGTGCCCGCCTTGCGCGGGTTGGTCCCGGCCACCACCTGGGTGCCGTAGTCCCGGTTCAGCAGCCCGTAGAACCGGCCCTGGCTCCCGGTGAGGCCCTGGTAGACGACCTTGGTGGTCTCGTCGACGAAGATGCTCATGGCGGGCTCCTCTAGCGGGCGGCGAGCGCCACTACGGACTGGGCGGCGTCGATCATGGTGGGCTGCATCTGCAGCCGGTCGGACAGGTGCGGCTCCAGGATCTGGCGGCCGAGGTCGGCATTGGTGCCGTCCAGGCGGATCACGATGGGCACGTCGATGTGCACCCGCCCCAGGGCGGTGACGATGCCGTTGGCCACCTCCTCACCCTTGGTGATGCCGCCGAAGATGTTGATGAAGATCGAGCGCACGTTGGGGTCGTTGTTGATGACCTCCAGGGCGCCCGACATGACCTCGGCCGAGGCGCCGCCGCCGATGTCGAGGAAGTTGGCGGGATCGCCGCCCACCTGGCTGACGATGTCGACGGTCGACATGGCCAGGCCGGCGCCGTTGGCGATGATGCCGACGTAGCCGTCGAGGCCGACGTACTGCAGGCCGCGCTCGTGGGCCGCCTGCTCGCGCTCGTCCCGCACCTGGGTGGCGTCGTACGCGGCGTAGTCCGGGTGGCGGAACAGCGAGTTGCCGTCCAGGGTCACCTTGGCGTCGAGGGCGTGGACCTCGCCGGTCGGCTTGAGGATCAGCGGGTTGATCTCCACCAGGTCGGCGTCGCCCTCGACGTAGGCCCGGTACAGCTTGGTCAGGATGGCGACCGCGCCCTCGGTGGCCTTCGGGTTGAGGTGGGCGGCGGTCACCCAGGCCCGGGCCTGGTCCTCGCTGAGCCCGTCGACGGGATCGACCCAGATCTTGGCGATGGCCTCGGGGTTCTCGGCCGCCACCGCTTCGATCTCGACGCCGCCCTGGGCCGACAGCATCCCCAGGTGCTTCTTGGCCGAGCGGTCGAGGGTGAAGCTGGCGTAGTACTCCTCGGCGATGTCGGAGGCCAGCTCGATCCAGAGGATCTCGACCGTGTGGCCCTTGATGTCCATGCCGAGGATGTTCCCCGCGTGGGTGCGCACCTCGCCGGCGTCGTTGGCCAGCTTGATGCCGCCCGCCTTGCCGCGCCCGCCCACCTGCACCTGGGCCTTGACCACGACGGGGTAGCCGATCCGCTCGGCCGCGGCCACGGCGTCGTCCACGGTGGTCACCGCCTCACCGGGGCTGACCGGGATGTCGTAGCGGGCGAAGAACTGCTTGCCTTGGTATTCGTACAGGTCCAACGGCCGGCTCCTGTGCTGGTCGGACGGGCCGTTTTCTGAGCGACGGCGCCGGATGGCGATACTACGGGTGTGGCCGTGACGACTCCCAAGTCCATCCCCTCGCACGCACCGTGAGCCCGGTTGCCCAGAGCCAGGGCCACGCCGGCCGCGCCCTGGCGGTTTCTGCGGTGGCGGTCGGGGTCCTGATCGCCGTGGCCGCGGGCATCGCCCTCCTCGCCTCGCGGGGCAAGGTGGACGTGCGGCTGGGCGACGAGCAGTTCACGGGCCAACGCACCGACAAGCTGGCGGCCGAGATCGACGAGAACGGCCCGATCCTCTACGCGGACACCGCGGGCGGCGACCGGGACATCGTGGTCCAGCACCTCGGCGACGACCCCGAGACGGGCTGGATCGCCCTGGCCGCCCGGCCGCCCGGCACCTCGCGGGAGTGCACCATCCAGTCCCGGGACCGCAACGAGCCGTTCCGGCTGCTCGATCCCGACGGTAAGGAGAGCGACGCGTGCGACGGCCGCGAGTTCCCGCCCGGCGGCGGGGACCTGCCGCAGTACCCGGTGACCGTGCGGGACGGGCGGCTGGACATCGACCTCAACGCCGAGGACCGGGCCACCTCCACCACCCGCTGATCACGGGCCGCCACGAACGCGTCGCCGCGACGACCTGAACCTTTCCATTCCGAATACCGTCGTACACGGTGGTGGACGAGCTCGACCCTGCATTGATCCGCGCCGCGGCCGCGGGTGACCTGAGGGCGTTCGAGACGATCGTCCGCGCCTACCAGCAGCACATCTGGCGCTTCCTGCGCCGGTTCCTGGGCGACGCCGCCGCGGCCGAGGACGTGGCCCAGGAGACGTTCCTGCGCCTCTACCGGTCGCTGCCCGGCTTCGCCCACCAAGCGAAGTTCTCGGCCTGGGTGTTCAAGATCGCCCGCAACGCCGCGCTCGACGAGCTGCGCCGGCGCCAGCGGCGCGAGCGCGTGACGGTGGCGGCCGCCGCCGCGTTGGACGGCGCCGGGGATGGGGGCGGCACCGCGGGCGAGACCAAGGTCGAGATCGAGGCCGCGCTGGCCTCCCTGCCCGCCGACCTGCGGGAGACGGTCGTGCTGGTCGAGGTGTTCGGGCTCCCCTACGCCGAGGTGTGGGCCGTCGTGGGAGCGCCGGTGGGCACGATCAAGAGCCGCATGTTCCGGGCCCGGGAGCGCATGCAGGACTGGGCCCGCACCGCCGAGGAGGCCGCTGGTGGGGTGTGAGGCGACGCGCCTGGCGGTGTCCCTGCGCCACGACGGCGAGCTGCCGGACGGGCCCGAGCACGACGCGCTCGACGCGCACCTCGTCGGGTGTGCGGAGTGCCGCCGGTTCGAGCAGGACGCGGCCCGCCTCCGGGCCCGGTTGCGCCTCGAGCCGGTGGACGAGGCCCCCGACATCGCCGCCGCGGTGCTGGCCGAGCTGCGACCCCGTGCCGTCACTCCCGCCCTCCGGCGCGCCCCCCGGTCCGCTCGCCGCCCGCTGGTGGCCGCGGCGGTGGCGGCGGTCGCCGGCATCGTGGCCGGCGCGACGTTCGTGGGGATCGGCCGGACGCCCCAGTCGCCGGCGGCCGCCGACATCCCCACCGAGGTGGTGGCGGCCCAGCGCGACGTCCGCTCGGTGGACGCCCGCTTCACGCTGACCGAGTCGGGCCGGCCGGACGACCGCCGGGGCCGGCTCGCCTACGAGGCCCCCGAGACGCTGGCGCTCACCGTCCAGGGCGGCAGCTCCCTGCTGGTCGACCAGGACTCGTGGTGGCAGGTGTCCCGCCGCGAGTGCACGCCGGTGGCCGGGCGCGTCAGCTGCCCCGGGGAGACCACGCGCTGGGTCGCCACGGTCACCGGGCGCGAGCCGTTCTCGCTCTCCGAGCCGATCCCGTTGGAGCTGGTCACGCCGGTCGACAGCTTCGCCCTGGCCGCGAGCAGCGACGAGAGCCGCCTCGGCCGGCGCACCATCGCCGGCCACGCGGCGGTGGGAGTGGTGGTCACGGCCGCCCAGGTGGCGCCGTTCCTGAGCGGGCTGGCCGAAGCTGCCGATCTGCGACCCGTGTACCCGGCCGACCCGGTCGAGATGTGGCTCGACGCCGACCACCTGGTGCCGCTGGCCGTCGACGTGCGAGCCGCCGACGACGCCTGGCGCCCGCGCTGGGCCGCCACCCAGGGGGTGGTCGACCGCCCGGGCGACGTGGTCGTGGCCTTCACCGTGACCTCGCTCAAGGTCAACGACCCGATCCCCGACGACGCCTTCGACCCGCCTTCGGGCCGGCCCGACGCCACCGTCCACGCCGGCTTCCGGCCTACCGGCACCACGGTGGCACCCTCGCCCGGCCGGCTGCCCGAGGGGTTCCGCGAGTACCGCACCGGCACGGTGACCACACCCGGAGGACCCCGGGTGGGCGTGCGCTCGTGGACCGACGGCCGGGCCTGGCTGAGCGTGCGAGCCACGGAGGGATGGTCGGGCGGGCGCCTCTTCGGCGACCTGGGGCCGGACGTGCGCCCCCTCGATCTCGGCGCCGCCGGGCAGGCGTATGTGAGCGCGGACGGCCGGCTGGTGGCGCTGCACGGTGACGGCATCGACGTGGTGGTGAGCGGCAGCCTGCCGCCCGACCAGCTCCAGGCCGTCGCCGCCGACCTGGGTGTGGTGGGGCAGCCGGTGCCGGCCGGCTGGTCCGAGGCGGCGTCGGGCACGCTGATCGTCGCCACCGACGCGGTCCCCGACCTGCTGGCCGCCCGCGACCTCGACGGGTTCGGCGCGGCCGCGGTGCGGCTCGACGGCCTGACGATCTCGCAGGTCTACGCCGGGCCCGGCGACCGGGGCTTCACGCTGGTCCAGGACTTCGCCGCGGGCCAGCTCGCGCCCAGCGGCGCCGGTGACGAGGTGGGCGTGGCCGTGCGGGGCGAGCAGGGTCGTTACAGCTACGAACGCGGCGAGCTGGAGTGGGTCGAAGCCGGCGTCAGCCGAAAGCTGCGCAGCCCCACGCTCGCCCTGGGCGAGCTCCTGGCCATCGCCGAGGGGCTGAGACCGGCGTGAAGCGGTCCCTGGCCGGGCTCCTGGTCGGCACGGCCGCCCTGGCGGGAACCCTGACCGGCGCGCTGTTCATGGCCCGGGTCCAGGACAGCGGGGCGGGGGTGCGGGAGCCGGAGGCGCCGACGACGGTGGCCACCCCGCCGATCCCCACGCTGGCCCCGCTGGAAGACGGCCGGCCGGACACCTTGCTGGCGTGGACCGCCGATGCCCTCGACCCCGGCCTCGCCGACGCCATCACCAGCGATCCGGCGGTCCGCCACACCTCGATCGTGCAGGGCGGGATCGTCGACCTGGTGTCCTCGCACGACGCCGAGGGCGCCGTGGTCGACTCCCTGGAGGACGGGTGGGCCATCCCGCTCGACCTGGTGGCGGTGGACCCGGTCGAGCATGCGCCGTTCGCGGTGGCCGCCGACCGGGCCGCGCTGGCCGAGCTGGGACCGGGGGAGGCCCTCCTCGGCCAGACGTCGGCCACCCTGCGGCGGCTCGGACCGGGCGGCGTCCTGGACCTGGCGGGCGGGGTGTCCCTGGTCGTGATCGCCGTGGTCGACGACGCCAGCGTCGGCGGCGCCGAGGTGGCGGTCGACCGGTCCACCGCCGAGGCGCTGGGCGCGAGCCGCGAGCGCTTCCTGCTGGCCGCCTACGACGGCGACCGGGCCACCCTGGAGGCCCGCTGGCGCACCCTGCTCACCGTGGCCGCCGACGTCCGCTTCCGGGCCCCCGGCGAGACGCCCTACCTGCGGGACAGCGACGCGGTGCTGCCCCCGGCGCAGATCAAGACCCGCTTCGGCGAGTTCAGCTACCGCCGCGGTGAGGGCGACGAGTTCGAGCAGGACGTGGCCTGGCAGGCCACCTATCTGGTG
>DASRJN010000678.1:0-6643 GCA_035649455.1 Acidimicrobiales bacterium | reverse complement strand
AGGACCATCCACGACGCCGCGGGAGGACGTAGGGGGATGCTCAGCACGGTCGCGCAGTCGTTGCCCGACGCCGTCGTCGTGGCGCCGGTGCGGGTGTCGATCAAGGTGCCGGACCGGCCCCTCGAGGTCGCCCTCGAGTCGATCCTCGAGCGGCACGGCTTCGGGCTCGGCGGCGAGCCGGACGGGTTCGACTGCGAGCTGGTGACGAGCCCAGGAGGAGCGACCGGGAAGGGGCCGGCGGTCCTCCTGGTCGACCCCACGCCGGTACGCGCCCAGATCGCACTCGGGGCGGTCGACGCCGGGCTGGTGGCCGCGGCGGTGGCGTGGGAGCGCATCGACGACGTGCCCTTCGTGCTCGACGGCGTGGCCCGCAGTCTCAGCATGGTGTCGGCCTCGGTGAGCCTCGCCGCCCGCCTGCTCCCCGGGTTCAGCCGGCGCCAGCACGAGCTGCTCGCCCTGCTGTCCGGCGAGCACGTCAAGCACACCAGCATCTGCTCGGCGCTCGTGTGCTCGCCCACCACGCTCAAGCGTGAGGTCCGCCACCTGCGGGAGCGCCTCGGCCTGGCCAGCCACCACGAGCTACCGGCCTACGCCCGCGCCTTGGGCTATTCGCCCTGCCTGAGCGCGGGTGAGATCGCCCTGCTCCACAGCGACGCCAAGCCGAAATGTGCCCAGCCGCTCCCCGGCTCCCCGGAGGCCCCGCGATGACGACCGCTTCCTACCTGCGCCTGACCGAGCGCTTGTCCGAGGCCTCGGTCAAGCGGCGCTGGGAGGCCTACCGCGACGTCGACTGGGACGCGCCCGAGCACCGCATCGAGGCCGGCGACCCGCGCTGGCAGGCGACGGAGGCCTGGGATCCGCTCGCGGTCAGCGAGTGGTACCGCGACCAGTCGCCCGAGGCACGGGCCGAGCTCGGCCTCCGCCGCCAGGTGGCGGCGCTCAAGGTGGGCATCGAGTTCGAGCGGGTGCTGTCCCAGGGCCTGCTGCGCTTCGCCAGCCGGCTGCCGAACCGGCACCCCGCTTTCCGCTACGTGTACCACGAGGTCACCGAGGAAGCGCAGCACTCGATGATGTTCCAGGAGTTCATCAACCGGTCGGGGTTCGACCCGCCGCCCGCCGCCGACGGCATCCAGGTGCTGTTCGACCGCGTCGCGATGCTGGGCGACGACCTCCCCGTGCTGTTCTTCCTGGCCGTGCTCAGCGGCGAGGAGGCGTTCGACTACATCAACCGCCAGACCGTGGCCACGCCCACCGCCCACCCGCTGATGGCGAGGATCAGCCGCATCCACATCACCGAGGAGGCTCGGCACCTCTCGTTCGCCCGCGCCTACCTGCGCGACGCGGTGGCCCGCATGGAGCACCGGGACATCCGCCGCCTGCGCTACGAGGTGGCGTTCATCATCGACTGGACCAGCACCCACATGTTCGCCCCCGCCAAGCCGCTCCTGAACGACCTGGGAGTGCCCGACGACGCCGTCGAGCTCATCGCCGCCAGCGAGCAGTCCCAGGCCATGCGGCGCGACAGCGTGGCCGGCGTGGTCGACGTGTGCCGCTCCCTGGGGCTGGTCGACCGGCGCCTGGCCACCGTCTGGTCCCGCGTCGCGCCCGCTGCGGGCGCCTGATCAGAGCCGCTCGCCGGGGGCGAAGGACTGCTCGTACCAGCCTCGCCCGGGGACCGGCTCGCGGACGACGATGCGGTCGGCCACTCCCGGCAACGGCGCAGCCCCCGGCTCCCAGGTGGCGAGGATGCCGACCACGTCACCGATGGTGACCACCTCGCCGATGTCGAGGAAGCGGTCCAGCACCTCGGCCGGCACCTCCTCGCCCACGCCGTCCTCGATGTCGATCAGGATGCTCGCGAAGCTGAGCGAGTCGAGGCCGAGGTCGAAGAGGTTCCGGGTGTCGTCGACCTCGTCGGGGTGCATCTCGGCCGCAGTCGCCACCGCGCTCACCACGATGGCACGGAGCTTGTCTCGGTCGATGGGCATGGCGGGCTCTCCTAGTCGGTCGGAGGAGGGATGTGGCGCCGGTACAGGGCGAGGTCCGGGACCAGCCCGGCGGCCGCGAGCTCGAGCATCATCTCGTCGGTCCCGCCGCCGATCCGGGCGAGCCGGATGTCGCGCCAGAGCCGGCCGAGGGGCGACGCATCCTCCAGGTAGCCGTCGCCCCCGAACACGTGCATGCACTCGCTGACGCAGCGCTCGCCGAAGCGGGCCGCGGTCACCTTGAGCCCGGCGATGCGCCGGGGCCGGGACGGCCCGACGGCCAGTGCCGTCAGGTCGGAGCGCAACGCCGCGAGCTCGGCGTCGAGCTCGGCCAGGCGCAGGCGCACGACCTGGTGATCGAACAGGCGGACGCCGAACTGGCGGCGCTCGACCGCGTGGGTGATCGCCAGCGTCAGCGCCAGGCGGCACACGCCCACGACGAGGGCGGCGATGGCGAGCCGCTCCTTGGTCAGCCCCCAGTTGAGCACGGCCAGGCCCAGGCCCGGCCGGCCCAGCAGGTGGTCCGGTGCCACGGTGGCGTCGAGGCGGATCCAGGAGGTGGCGAGGGGGCTGGCGGCCACCAGCCGGTGGGTGCGGACGACCTCGTAGCCGGCCCGGGGCACGACGAAGGCGCCCAGCCCGCCGGTCGTACCGTTCCCGTTCCCGTTCCTGCTCCCGCTCCCGCCGGCGAGCCGGGCCAGCACCACCGCGAAGTCGGCCTGGTCGCCCAGCGTCACGAACTTCTTGTCGCCCTGGATGCGCCAGCCGCCCCCGGGCTGCGGGGTGGCCTGCGTCTCGAGCGCGGTCAGGTCCGACCCGCCGGCCGGCTCGGAGGCGGCGACACAGCCGACGTGGCGGCCCGCCTGCGCGCCGGCCACGAGCGGGTCGAGCCCGGGCCGGGCGAACTGGCGCAGCATGGCCATGACCGACTCGACGTGCAGGCTCACCACCACCGCGGTGGCGGGCAGCCCGCGGTGTGCCAGCTCCTCGATGAGCGCCACGCCGCCCAGGTCGTCGGGCCGGTCCCAGCGGTCGGCGATCAGGCCGGCCGCCCCCAGGGCCTCGATCACGCATCGGTCCGCGACCTTCTCGGGCGGCCCGCCGGCCACCGCCTCGGCCACCGCCGCGGCCCGTTCGCGTAGCTCGACCGCCATCATGCCGGGCCTCGGCGCGGGCGGCGGAGGCCGGCGGCCTCGACGACGGGCCCGAGGCTCTCGTCGGCCAGGCGATCCCGTAGCCGGTGGCGCTGGAGCTTGCCGCTCGGCGTCTTCGGCAACTTGCCCCGCCCCACCACGTAGACGCGGCCGGGCGACGCGCCGGACCAGCGCGCCGCGGCGTCGGCCACGGCTCGGCCCAGCCGGCCCATCTCGTCCTCGCCGCGACCGCCGGTCGCCTCGATCACGACCCAGTAGCCGTCGTCGCCGTCGGCGATCACCGCACAGCACCCCACCCGGACGCCGGGCACCTCGCCGAGCCGGCACTGCAGGCTGTCGGCGTCGATGTTGCGGCCTCGGACGACCAGGCGGTCACCGGTGCGGCCGGTGAAGTAGAGGTTGCCGTCCTGGAGGAAGCCGAGGTCGCCGGTCTGCAGCCAGCCGTCCTCGCTGTGCTCGGCCGGGCGTCCCAGGAAGCTGTGGGCCACCGATGCCCCGCGGATCTCGAGCTGGTCCCGCCCGTCGGCCGTGGCGCGCACCCGCAGCTCCATGTCGTCGACGACCGGGCCCAGCGCCACGGGCCCGCCGCCGTCGGGCGCGTGGGTCGACCAGGGCGTGCCGGGCGGCACGATCGTCACCGCCAGGGTGGCCTCGGCCAGGCCGTAGGCGGGGCACAGCGCCAGCTCCCGGAAGCCGTGCGGGGCGGCCGCGCCCGCGAAGCGCCGCAGCGTCCCGGCGTCGACCGTCTCCGAGCCCACGATCAGGCAGCGCAGCGACGACAGGTCGAGGCCGTTCGGCACCGCACCCAGGCGTCTCGTGACGAGGTCCAGGGCGAAGTTCGGGACCGCAGTGATGCTGCCGCCCACGTCGCCGGCCAGCCGCAGCCAGGTCAGGGGCGAGCGCATGAAGCGCAGCGGCTCGGACAGCCACACCGCCCGAGCGCCGCCCAGCGCGGGGTCGAACGAGGCGAAGGCGGCCACGCCCATGCCGATGAGGCCCATGTCGTGCGACAGCGGCAGCCACGAGCAGAAGGCGTCGCCCGGGCCCACCTCCACCCGCCGGGCCATGGCCGCGGCGTTGGCCCCGACCTGGGCCATGTCGAGCACCACCCCACCGGGACGATCGGTCGAGCCGGACGTGAACTGCACCAGCCGCCCGGTCTCGGCCCCGGTCGCCGCCCGGGCCCGGCCGAAGTCCTCGTAGGCCAGCCTGCGCACCTGGGGCCCGACCTCCTCCAGCGCCGGCGCCACCACCACGCCGGCCTCCGCCAGCTCCACCAGCCCGGTCATGTGCTCGCGGTACTCCTCCGCCGCCATCCCCCGGGACGGCGCCGGCAACGAGGCGAAGGTCCGGCCCGCCAACCACGTCCCCAACAACGCGGTCAAGCATGCCCGGGTCGGCTGCAGCAAGCCCGCCACCGACCGGTCCGCCGGAAGGGCCCGGTCGATCCAGCCCGCGCACCGCAGTGCATCGCCCCACAGCACCGACCAGCGCACGCTCTCGCCCGTGCGCACCAGGTGGACCTCCGCCGCGCCCGAGGCGGCCCGGTCCATGTGGTCCAGCAACGTCCCCCGGCTCACAAGCGCGCCCCTGCGATGCACTCGGCGACCGCCGCCAGGGTCATCGGCTCGTCGCCGGTGAGGATCGCGGCCAGGTCGACGCCGAAGCGGTCCTCCAGCACGGCCACGAGCTGCACCACGTCCATCGAGTCGAGCCACCGGTCGCCTACCAGCGGCTCAGCCCCTTCGAACAGGTCCACGTCGACCTGCACGTCCCCGGGGTCCCAGGCCCCGCCGAACAGATCCGCGAGCGCGCGGGTGATCTCCTCCAGCACCGCCTGGGCGCTCCCGCTCACAGCAGCACCCTCACCTTGGGCCCCTCCGGCTCGCACAGCCGCAGCACCGCGAAATCGACCATCGACAGGAACCGGGCCGCGCCGGCGGCCGAGTGGTGCGACAGCAGGTAGCGGGCCGACATCCGGTAGGCGTGGGCGTCGGGCGCCACCGCGAACGTCATCCCCATGGCCGGGGACGCCGGCGAGCCGCCGTAGAACGTCGCCGACGCCACCCCCGGAGGCAGGTGCGCCCGGGCCACATCGGCGCCCGGGACCGTGCTGACCACCGTGGTGGTCGCCAGGGCGTGGCGTTCCCTCACCGTCAACCTGCCGCGGCCGGCCAGGGAGCCCAGCAGCGCCCGGACGCCGGGGCTGTAGATGCCGGAGCGGACGGGCCGCAGCTGGTCCGACACCTGGGCCAGCACCGCGTCGGCTGTGCCGTCCACGATCCTCACCGGCCATGGCAGGGTGGCGTTGCACACGCCGTCGAACCAGCTTCGGGCGGGGCGGAGGTTGAGCGGTACCCCGACCGAGAGCGGGAGCGAGGGCCGGCCCAGCGAGCGGTTCCACTGCATGGCCGCGAGGCAGAACGCGGCCACGATCCGGTCGTTGGCGCTGGCCGGCCCGCGCGGCTCGGCCGCTAGCGCGGCTGTCGCCGCCGGCGACAGCTCTCGGTAGGCCACGCCGTAGCCGGCGTCGTCGCGCTCGTGCTCGCGGGCCAGGCGCACCGCGGTGGGAACCGCCCGCCGGGACAGCTCGCGCAACGTGGCCGCCACCTTGTCGTCCGGTGGCGGGACCACGGCGAGGCGATGGGCCTCCCGCCAGGCGCGGTCGAGGGCGGGACGCACCCCCACCGTGTAGTGGGTCATGAGCGAGACGACCGTGCGGCCGATCCCGACGCCGTCGACCAGGGCGTGGTCGGCCACCACCATCACGTGGTCGCCGCGCCGGGCCCGGATGACGTCGAAGCGGACCGGAGGGTCGCGCTGCAGGTCGAACGGCAGGCTGACCAGGTGGCCCCGGAGGTGCTCGACCGCGGGCTCACCCACCGCGGTCAGCAACCCCACAGGCGGCGGGGTGGTTCCGTCGGGCACGACCCACACACCGTCCGGGCCCTCCCGGGCGCGCAGGAGCGGGTGCTCGCGCACGGTGGCCGCCGCCGCCTCGGCCAGGCGGTCCGCATCGACGCGGCCGCCGGCGAACCATTCGGCGTGCACGTTCCAGGGCGCGCGGCCCCGTAGCGACGCGAACACCCGGTCGACGATGTTCTGGGGCACCAGCTCGGCCATGGCCCGTCCTCAGGCGACCGGCGCACCGGCCACGTCCGCCAGCTCGCCCTTCAGCAGGCGGGCGCGGGCCAGGTTGCGCTGCAGCTTCCCGCTCGAGGTGAGCGGCAGGCTGCCGCGGGCCACGATGACCACGCCGTCGGGCCGGGTGGCGGCCACGTCGACCGCGGCACGCCGGATCTCCCGGCGCAACGCCCCCACTGCCGCGGGCTCCAGCCGGGTGCGCCCGGCCGGCTCGGCGATGATGGTCCACTCCCCGGTGGGGAGCCCAACGGCGGTCACCCGGCCGGCTCGCACACCGCCGACCGCCGCGACCGCGGCTTCGACCGCGGGTGCGTAGATGTTGCGGCCGTGGGAGACGACCCAGTCGTCCAGCCGGCCGCA
>DASRJN010000677.1:0-4598 GCA_035649455.1 Acidimicrobiales bacterium | reverse complement strand
ACCGCCACCGGCCACTTCCTGGAGGTGGAGGACGACTTCACCTGGCCCGACCGGCTGGCCCTGCTGCGCTGGACCCGCACGTACTCGTCCCGCTTCGTGGCCGGCGGGCCGTTCGGGCGGGGCTGGGCCTCGTGGGCCTCGGCCGCCCTCGTCCCCGAGCCCGGCGGCAACGTCGGCTACCAGGGGCCCGACGGCCAGATGGCGGTGTTCACACCGGCTCTCGCCCCGGACCGGCCCGGCGAGTACGAGCTGGTGTCCGGGCTCCAGGCCCGGCTGGCGCAGGTCGACGGCGGCTGGGAGCTCCGGTGGGAGCGGCACTCCGAGCGTCCTGGCGCGGTGTGGAACTTCGACGCCGACGGGCTGGTGCGCACGGTGGTAGATCCCGCCACCGGCACCACCACCTTCGCCTACACCGGCGGGCTGCTGACGGCGGTGGACCACGAAGGCGGCCGGCGGCTCGAGCTGGACTGGGACGGCGCCCGGGTGGTGGCCGTGCGCTCGTCCTGCGGGCGGGTGGCCCGCTACCACTACAACGACGCCGGCGACCTGGTCGGCAGCGAGCGGGTCCTGGGTGCCCGGCGGTACGAGGTCGACGACGAGGGCCGGATCGTCGAGGCGTGGGACGCCGACGGCATCCGGCTGTGCCGGAACAGCTACGACGACGAGGGCCGCGTCACCCTCCAGGTCTCACCGTTCGGCCGGGAGACGGTGTTCCGCTACCTCCCCGGGCACCGGACGGTGGTGTCCGACACCGAGGACGGCCCGGTCAACATCTTCGAGCACGACCAGGCGGGCCGGTTGATCGGCCTGGTCGACCCTCAGGGTCGCCAGATGCGCCGCAGCTTCGACGCCGAGGGCCGCTGCCTGGAGGCCAGCGGCTTCGACGGCGCGGTGCGGCGACAGGAGTTCGCGGCCGACGGGAGCACCGCGTCTCGCACCACCGCGGGCGGCGGCGAGGAGCGCTGGGAGTACGACGACGCGGGCCGCGTGGTCGCCCACGAGGTCGAGGGCGGGCGGCGGCTCACGTTCGACTACGACGGCGACGGACCGCTGCCGTCCCGGCTCGCCGGTCCCGACGGCTGGGAGGTGGCCATCGACGTCGAGGACGGCCTGGTCCGTTCCTTGACCGACGCCGACGGCGTGGCGGTGCGCTTCGTGCACGACGCCGATGGCAACGTGGTGGCCACGAGCAACGGGCTCGGTGCCACCAGCCGCACGGAGCCGCACGTCAGCGGCCTCGCCGCCCGCCTCGTCCGGCCCGATGGCGCCACCTACGGGTTCGACCGCGACGACGCCGGCCGCCTGCTGGCCCTGCGCACCCCGCTCGGGCACGAGTACACGCTGCAGTGGACGCCCGCGGGGCGGCTGGAGAGCCTGGTCGACCCCGACGGCGGCCACACCTCGTTCGAGCACGGCAGCCACGGCGCCATGGAGCGGGTCGTGGACGCCCTGGGCGCCACGCTGGAGCTGTCCCACGATCACCTGGAGCGGCTGGTCGGCTTCGCGGCCCCGGGCGGGGCCAAGTGGGAGCTGGGCTACAGCGCGGTGGGCCTGCTGTCGCTGGTCCACGACCCCGCGGGCGGCACGTGGGGCTACGACTACGACGCCGAGGGCCGGCTGGTGGCCTCGACCGACCCGCTCGGCCACGAATCCCGCCGCCGCTACGACGGCGCCGGACGGCTGGCCGAGCTGGTCGACCCGACCGGCAACGCCACCCGCTACACCCACGACGCCCTGGGACGCGTGATCCGGGAGGATCGGCCCGACGGGGCCGTCACCACCTACGAGTGGGACGCCTGGGGCCGCGCGCAGTCCGTCCGCCTCCCCGATGGCGACTCGCTCACCTACGGCTACACGCCCGCGGGGCGGGTGCGGTCGGTGACCACGACCGAGGGCCGCAGCTGGACCAACGAGTACGACGAGGCCGGACGGCTGGCGTCGGTGACCGACGCAGCCGGCGCCACCACCCGCTTCGCCTGGGACGCCTGCGACCGGCTGGTCGCCACCACCTGGCCGGGCGGGCGGGTCGATCGCACCGCCTACGACGCCGAGGGTCGGGCGGTCGAGACCGGCCACGGCGGCCGCACCTGGCGGGCGAGCTACGACCACGCCGGCCGGGTCACGGCCGCGACCGACCCCGCCGGCGCCACCCGGCACTACCGCTACGACCTCACCGGCAAGCTGGTGGCGGCCACCGACCGGCTGGGGCACAGCCTGCGCCTGCGCTACGACGAGCGGGGCAACCGGGTGGGGATCCTCGACGAGCAGGGTGGCCTGGTCACCACCACCTACGACGGCATGCGCCGGCCGGTGGCCATGACCGACCAGCTGGGCCGGGTCACCCGCCTGCGCCGCGACGCGGCCGGACGGGTCACGGCCCGCGAGCTGCCGACCGGCGACGTGGTCGAGTGGGAGCGCGACGCCCGCGGCCTGGCCACCGACGTCCGGCTCAACGGGCGCGACGCCATCGTGTTCGAGCGCGACCGCTCGGGACGCCCGCTCCTGGCGCACGAGCCGGCCCGCAACCGCACCTTCACCCTGGGCTGGACGCGGGGCGGCCGCTTGGCGTCGCTCGACGTCGACGGCGAGGCGATGCGCTGGGAGCGCGACGGCGACGGCCTGGTCGTCGCCCGCCACGATCCGGCCGGGCGCACCACCGCCTACGCCTGGGACCGGGCCGGCCGCCTGGCGTCGCTCTCGTCCGACCGCTGGGGCCGCATCGACCTCGACCGTGACCCCGACGGCCGGCTCGTGGCGCTGCGAGCCGACGGCGTGACCCGCCGCTGGGACCATGACGCCGACGGCCTGGTGGCCGCCTACCACGAGGACGGCCCGGCCGGCTCGTCGACCACCGCGCTGGTCCGCGACGCCGCCGGCCGGGTGGTGGAGGCCGGCACCAGCCGCTACCGCTACGACGGCGCCGGCCAGCTGGTGGGGGCCACCACGCCCGCCGGCACGTGGACGTGGACCTACGACGAGCTCGGCCGGCTGACGGCCGAGACCGGTCCCGACGGCACGACTGCGTACCACTACGACGAGGCCCATCAGCTGGTGCGGATGGAGGGTCCGGCGGGCATCACCGGGTTCAGCTACGACGCCGCCGGCCGCCGCACCGAGGAGGCCGGACCGGCGACCACCCGCCGCTACACCTGGGACGGCCTGGGCCGCCTGGCGTCGGTGGAGGACGGCGACGGCGTGCGGGACGTCGACATCGACGCCTTCGGCCGCCTCGCCGGCTTCGGCCGCACCCGCCTGAGCTGGGACCCGACCGCCCCCGTGGCCGAGCTGGTGGCCATCGACGACCGCGAGGTGGTCTCCGCCGAGGGCCGGGCCCTCGCCGTGGGCGGCAGCTGGCTGAGCGCCGACTGGCGGGGCTCGGCCGTCCCGACCGACTCCTGGGGGCTGGCGGGCGACACGCCCGCTGGGGACGTCCGGGTCGGCGCCTTCGGCGAGCTGGAGCTCGGCGGCCTGACCTGGCTACGGCATCGCCTCTACGACCCGGCCACCCGGTCGTTCCTGGCGCCCGACCCGCTGCCCGGCATCCCGGGTACTCCGGTGGCCGCCAACCCCTACCACTACGCCGGCAACGACCCCATCGGCCACGTCGATCCCCTCGGCCTCCAGCCGCTCTCCATCGACCAGTACAACGACATCCGGGCCCAGGAGACCGGGATGCAGTGGGGAAACATCGCTCTCGGCGCCCTGATGGTCGGGTCGTTCTTCATCCCCGGCGGCCCCATCGTCGCCACCCTCATCGGCGTGGGCCTGGGCATGGCCCCGGGCGTCATCCACGGCATCGAGACCGGCGAGTGGGACGTGGGCGGCATCATCAAGGGCGGCATCGTGGGCGGCGTGGCCGGCCGGTTCGGCTTCGCCTTCGGCGCCGGCGCCACCGGGTTCGCCAGCGCCGCCGCTCGGGGCGCGGGGGCCGGGTTCGTCTCCGGGGTGGCCGGCGAGGGTTACGACTTCCTCCCCGTACCCGGCGCCGACGGGCACTTCGACCTGGAGAACGTGGCCTGGAACACTGCCATCGGCGGCGTCACCGGGCCGCTGGGCTACCGACCGCCGTCGGGGGCGGCCAATGCGGCCAACGCCCCGCGGCTGCACGACCAGCTGCTGCACGAGGAGGCGTCGTCGGTCTTCCTGCCCGACGGCGGCCTGCATCCGGACGTGATCGCCGATTCCCGGCCCATCATCCCGGGGTCGGACCTCAACAACCCCAATGTCGTCCACGAATTGACGTCCGACGGCAGCAACATCGCAGACTGGGCCAAGATGTCGACCCCGACGTACCAGAGCCCGTCCGGCCCGTTCCAGGCGCACTACTACCAGAACCAGGTCACCGGCGAGGTCAACTACAACATCGACTACAAGGCCAAGTTCAACGGGCCCCATCCCTGACGATGCGAGCGGTCCTGCGCGATCCCCAGCCCGGCGACGACGCGGCCCGGGCCACTGGCACCTGGCTGAAGCCGGGCGTGCCCTACGACGTGCTGGAGGTCCGGGCCGAGCCCGGCCGTCTGGTCCACTTCCGCATCGCGAGCGAGCAGTCGGGCACGCCCGCGCTGTTCGACTCGGCGCTGTTCGACACCGTCGAC
>DASRJN010000676.1:0-2094 GCA_035649455.1 Acidimicrobiales bacterium | reverse complement strand
TCGAGAACCTGTCCGACTATCTGTCGGGCCGCGAGCTCACGCCGAAGTGCGACTACACCTCACCGCAGCTGGCGGCCTCGGTCGTCGTCGACGCCGCACCGGAGGCGGTGTTCGACTCGCTCACCCAGTCGGAGCAGTACGGCAAGTGGTCCGGTGCCAAGGTCGACATCGAGCCCTACGTGGGCGGCCGGTTCGCGATGGGCGGCTTCGAGCTGGACCCCGGAGGGATCAAGTTCGTCGAGTTCGAGCCCGGCCGCAAGGCGACACTGCAGTTCGCCGACGGCCTCACCGCCAGCTGGGAGCTGGACGCGTCGGAGGGCCGGACCCGGCTCACGTTCGTGCAGAGCGGGTTCGATCTGGACAACCCGCCGTACCCGGGCTGGGCGGGGTGGCTCGCCGGCGTCGCCGAGCTGCGGCGCTACCACGAGGTGCCGCGCTGGCGCACCATCTGGCGCCGGATCGAGGCCCCTGGCGTCCCGACCGAGATGCTCAGCCTCGACGTCTAGCTGAAGCCCTCCTCGCCGGCGGCTACGACGAACGCTCGAACCGAACGCGAAAGCAGGCCGGGTCGCGGAGACGCCGCGGTTAGCGTCCGGCGTCGATGAGGGTGCCGGACCGCTGCGTTGCGGAACTGCGGGAGCGGGGTTATCTGGTGTTCGAGGGCTTCCTCGGGGGCGACGAGCTGGCGGCGGCTCAGGCAGCTCTCTGGCGGCACTATCCCCGCCCGGAGGACTACTTCGCTGACCCGGCTGCTCATGCCTGGCTGGCGACGAGCCAATGGGACGGCCTCGTCCGCGGGCCGTGGCGATCGTGGGATCTGAACCGGCTGGCCTTTCATCCCGACCTCCTCGACCTGGCGGAGCGTTTCCTGGGCTCGGCCGACCTGCGTCTCTACGACGCGGAGCTGTGGGCGAAGTACGCCGGCGCCGTCGACTACGACCAGAGGCACCACCGGGACTTCGGCAACCACACCCTCGTCGTGCCCAAGCGGTCGGACCCGGCCACGCAGCTGACGAGCTGGATCCTCCTCTCGGACGTCGGCGAGGACGACGGCCCCACCAAGGTCGTCCCGCTGTCGGTCGGCGAGAGCGTCCCCTACTGGCCGGAAACGCTCGACGGATCGGCCAACGACTACGTCACGAACTACCTCCCGGCCGGCGCGTTCGGCGACGAGGAGGTCTCGGTGACAGGGCCGGCGGGGACCCTGTTCTCCGTCCGGACCGACATGGTGCACCGTGGATCTCGGATGACCGGCCAGCGATCGGCCCGATTCAGCCTTCTCACCAACTACGACGTGTGGGGATTGCGCTGGACGGGCAGGGTCGGCTGGGCCGCCCACGCGCTCGGCCCCGACTGGGGCGAGCTCATCGAGCGGGCGACTCCCCGTGAGCGGTCGGTGCTCGGGTTCCCCGCCCCGGGCGACCCGTACTGGGACGAGCAGACCCTGGCCGACACCCAAGCGCGCTACCCGAGGGCCGACCTGACCCCCTACCGATGAGGGAGCCCCCGTGGCGATCAGCTCGCACGGGCCCGGCGCAGGACGGTCTGGAGCGAGGGCAGCGACCGGTCCTTCACCGAAACGAGCGACGGGTCGGGCGGGACCGGCCAGCGGATACCGAGCTCCGGGTCGAGGGGGTTGACGGCCGCGCCCGGCATAGGGGTGGCCCCGACGCCGAGGGCGGAGTCTCGACATCGGGGCCACGAGCCGGGGAGAGGGATCAGTCGGCGATGCGGAGAGCCGCCGCCGGCCGGATGCGCGCGGCCTGGGCCGCCGGAGCGGCCGCGGTGAACAGTGCACCAGCCGCCGGGACCACGAAGAGGACGACCAGAGCCAGCCAGGGCACAGTGAAGGCCAGCTCCTCGTCGAAGACGTCGCTGCGGAGCATCTGGTACGAGGTCACCAGCCCCAGCCCCATGCCGAGCACGATGCCCTGCACGGCGATGAAGCCGGCTTCGGACAGGAAGGCCCGGCGGACGATCCGCGCCGAGAACCCGAGGGCCCGCAGCATCCCGATCTGGCGCCGGCGCTCCCGGACCGCCCGGACCATCACCACGCCCAGCCCGGCGACCCCGATGAGCAAGCCCAGCCCGATG
>DASRJN010000675.1:0-4684 GCA_035649455.1 Acidimicrobiales bacterium | reverse complement strand
TAGTCGAATGAGACTGATCGGTTTCCTATTTTGTTGACCGATCAGTCTCAAAACGCGAGGATCGGCGCATGGGACGACGGCCGCTCGTGGAGCGGGGTGTGGCGCTCGACCGGATCATGGAGCGGTTCTGGACCCACGGGTACGACGGCACCTCGATCGACGACCTGCTCGAGGCGAGTGGCATGCACCGGGGGAGCTTCTATCGCAGCTTCGGGGACAAGCACTCGGCATTCGTGACGGCGCTCACCCGGTACGCGGAGATGGTGGGGGAGGACCACCTCGTCCCGGCGCGGGACGGGCGAGGCTCGCCGTGCAAGCGCCTGGTCCGGCTGCTCTACGCGCGCCTCGACGCGACGGCTGCCGGCGACGGCCGGCGGGGGTGCCTGGTGGTCAACACGGCCGTCGACGTCGCACCGCACGACGACCTGGCTCGGGCGATGGTCGCCACCTCGCTGGAGACGATGCGGGCCGCCATCGGTGGCCTGGTCGACGAGGCGGTGGTGGCCGGGGAGGTCGATGGCGGCGTCGACACGGAGCTGGCCGCCGATCAGATCTTTGCGCTGTTGCAGGGCGTCAACGTCCTGAGCAGCGCGGGCGCCGACAGCCGCCGGCTCCGGCGCCTCCTGCGCCGGACCGTGGAGAGCACCTTGCGGCCCACGGTGTCGCTCCCATGAACCCCCGACCAGGACAGGAGAGGCCATGACCACCCCCTTGGAGAAGTCACGGGTCGACGTGCTCGATCGCAAGCTGGCCTATGTCGACGTCGGGCAAGGCTCGCCCATCGTGTTCCTCCACGGGAACCCGACGTCGTCGTTCCTGTGGCGCAACGTCTGGCCCCACTGCCAGGACCTGGGCCGCTGCCTGGCGCCCGACCTGATCGGCATGGGCGATTCCGACAAGCTGCCCGACTCGGGCCCGGACCGCTACACGTTCGTCGAGCACCGGCGCTACCTCGACGCCTGGTTCGACCGGCTCGGGTTGACCTCGGGCGTGACGCTGGTCGTCCACGACTGGGGCTCGGCGCTCGGGTTCGACTGGGCTCGCCGGCACCCCGACGCCGTGCGGGGCATCGCCTATATGGAGGCGATCGTCACCCCGCTCGGCTGGGACAACCTGCCGGCCGCGGTGACCGACCTGTTCCGGGCCTTGCGGTCTCCCGCGGGGGAGGCCATGGTCCTGGACGACAACGTCTTCGTCGAGGCGGTGCTGCCTGGCGCGATCCTGCGCCCGCTGGACGACGACGAGATGGCCGAGTACCGGCGGCCCTTCGCCGAGCCCGGTGAGGGCCGCCGTCCGACCCTCACGTGGCCCCGGCAGATCCCGATCGACGGCGAGCCCGCCGACGTCACCGACATCGTGACCGCCTATGGCGAGTGGCTCGCCGCCAGCCCGGTCCCGAAGCTGTTCGTCGACGCCGACCCGGGCGCCATCCTGACCGGGGCGGCGCGGGAGCGGTGCCGGACCTTCCCCCACCAGGACGAGGTGACCGTCCGCGGCGTCCACTTCGTCCAGGAGGACAGCCCGGACGAGATCGGGACGGCGCTGGCCGACTGGTATCGCAAGCTCTGATCCTCCGCCCAAGTCCACCCGAGTCCGGACGATTCCGACACTGGTGTCGGTTATGATCGGGGCACTCGGGAGGAGGGGGTCTCGGTGAGCGTCGACGTGGAGCTGACCTTCGAACAACCCGCGCCGGCGGGGCCGCTGCTCGAGGTCGACGACCTGAAGACCCACTTCCTGACGCCGCGGGGCCGGGTCAAGGCCGTCGACGGCGTCAGCTTCACGCTCGCCCGCGGCCGCACGCTGGGGGTGGTGGGCGAGTCGGGGTCGGGCAAGACGATCCTGGCCCGCTCGATCATGAACCTGCTGCCCAAGATGAACGTCCGCCGCTCCGGCAGCGTGAGGTTCATGGGGCGCGAGCTGGTCGGCCTGGGCGACCGCGAGATGCGCCGGCTGCTCGGGGCCGAGATGGCCATGGTCTTCCAGGACCCGTTGAGCTCGCTGAACCCGGTCATGACCATCGGCAAGCAGATCACCGAGGCGTTGCGGCTGCAGACCGGGATGGGCAAGAACGAGGCTCGGCTCACCGCCATCGCCCTGCTGCGCTCGGTCGGCATCCCCGAGCCCGAGCAGCGCTTCACCGAGTACCCCCACCTGCTCTCGGGAGGCATGCGGCAGCGGGTGATGATCGCGCTCGCGCTGGCGTGCGGGCCGAAGCTGCTGTTCGCCGATGAGCCGACGACGGCCCTCGACGTCACGGTGCAGGCCCAGATCCTCAACCTGCTCCAGGACAACCAGAAGGACCGCTACATGGCCATGGTGCTGGTGACCCATGACCTCGGAGTGGTCGCCGGCCGCACCGACGAGATCGCGGTGATGTACGGCGGGCGGATCGTCGAGCAGGCGCCCACGTCGGTGCTGTTCTCACGGATGCAGCACCCGTACACCGAGGCGCTGCTGCGCTCGATCCCCCGGGTGGAGAACCCGAGCCACACCAAGCTCGAGGTGATCAAGGGCCGCCCGCCGGACCTGATCAACCCGCCGCCGGGCTGCGCGTTCAGCGTCCGCTGCCCCTACGCGCAGGACGACTGCCGCGAGGAGACCCCGCTCCTGCGGGAAGGCGCCGGGTTCGGGCATCGCTTCGCCTGCTTCCATCCGCTGGGCGACCGCGAGCCGACCCCGGTCGCAGTCGCGACGAAGCCGCCGGAAGACGGCCAGGAGCCCGAGGGCTGACTAGCCCTCCGCCGGGGGTCAGCCAACCGCCACCGGGGTGTCGGCGACCTGGTCTTCGGCCACGCCGATCGGGTGGTGGCAGGCGACGTAATGGCCGGAGCCCATCTCCCGGATCTGAGGCTCCTCCTCGGCACAGCGCTCCGAGGCGCGCGGGCAGCGGGTCCGGAACCGGCAGCCCGACGGCGGGAAGATCGGGGACGGCGGCTCCCCGGCGATCGTGCGCGCCGCCCGGGGGTCGATGGCCGGGTCGATCACCGGGATCGCGCTCATCAGGATCTCGGTGTAGGGATGGCGGGGACGGGCGAACAGCTCGTCGGGCTGGCCCACCTCGCACACCTTGCCGAGGTACATGACCACCACGCGGTCGGCGATGTTCTTCACCACCGCCAGGTCGTGGGCGATGAAGATCAGGGAGAGCCCGTACTTCTCCTTGAGCTCCTCCAGCAGGTTCAGCACCTGCGCCTGGACCGACACGTCCAGGGCCGAGACCGGCTCGTCGCAGATGATGACCTTGGGGTCGAGGATCAGCGCCCGCGCGATCGAGATGCGCTGGGCCTGGCCGCCCGAGAACTCGTGTGGTCGCCGGTCCATGGCGATGTCGGCGTCGATGCCCACGTCCTCCAGCACGTCCCGGACCTGGACCTCGGCGCCCTCCCAGAACTTCTTCCGCTCGCGCCAGATGCGATAGGTGCGCGGCAGGGATGCAAGCGGCAGCAGCACGGTGAGCACGAGCCACACGCCGGCCGTCACCACGAACATGGCGGCGATCGGCGCCAAGCCGATCAGCGAGGCGATCATCACCACGGTGCCCGCGGCTTGCACGATGCCCCCGTCGCGGGTGCCGTCCGCCCGCTCCGTGCCGGTGGCGCTGCCGGCGATCCACAGCACCAAGCCGACGAAGAACGCCACCAGCAGCGGAACCGTGACGCGGCGCACGAACGGGTGGCGCCACAGCCGCAACATCCGCGGCACGTACCGTTCCCACAGCCGGATCAGCGGGGACCGCCGGTGCGACTCCAGCCACCGGATCACGAGCGGCTCGGCCACCACGTCACGGATCCGCCGCCGGGGGTTCAGCGACGAGATCGCATCCTGGAAGATCATCTGCAGGCGGCTGCGCACGTCGCGCATCTGCTCGGCGCCCAGGGTGGCCAAGTCGACCCCGTCGAGCCGAATGTGGCCGGAGGTGGGGGGTGGGACCCGCATGATGGCCTTGGCGGTGGTGGACTTCCCGCAGCCGGACTCACCCACGATCCCGAGCGTCTCGCCGTTGGCGAGGTCGAAGCTGACGTCGCTGACGGCGTGGACCGTCCCGAAGCGGCCCACGGGGAACTCGACCACCAGGTGCTCCACCCGCAGGGCGAGATCGGCGTCCTCGTCACGCAGGTGCGCGGTACCCGAGCCGGCCATCAGATGCCGCTCTCCCGGACGTCGAAGAGCGTGCGCACCTGGTCTCCCACGAAGTTGAGGGACAGGATCGTCATGAACATGAACAGCGACGGGAACAGCACCATGTGGGGGGCCCGGTCCATCTGGGAGCGGCCGTTCTGGATCATGATCCCCCAGCTCACGCCGCTGACGTCGCCGACGCCGAAGAAGGCCAGGGCGGCCTCGACCACGATCAGGGCCGCCAGGCCGATGAAGGCGATCGAGACCATCGCCGGCAGGATGTTGGGCAGCACTTCGCGCACGATGATCCGCAGGTTGCGCGTCCCGAGCGTCCGGGACGCGAGCACGAAGTCCCGGTCGGCCCACACCATGGTCTGGGCTCTCGCCACCCGGGCGATGGTCGGTACCGCCAGGATGGACAGCGCGAACGTGGCCCAGATCGTCTGCGAGGTCGCCGAGGCCCGGCCGGGCGGTGCGAAGAACGCCACCAGCGCCAGGGCGAGGACGAGCCCGGGGATGGCCAGCATGATGTCGAGGACGGCCACGATGGCGTCGTCGAGCC
>DASRJN010000674.1:0-3639 GCA_035649455.1 Acidimicrobiales bacterium | reverse complement strand
ACCGGGCTTTGACGCAGTCGGAGACCGATCTCGGGCCCGATCGCTAGCTCGGCCGCGCCCGGCGCCGCCGTACCCGGCGGTCGATCGCCCGCAGGCCGAACCCGGTGGCGATGGCGACCAGAGCCACCGCCAGCGAGCGAGCGATCTCCTCCCCGGTGCGCGGGAGCCCTCCGCCTGGACGGCCCGCGGCCCCGGCTCCCGGCCCAGCCCCGCCGCCGGCCTCGGGCACGGGTGAGACCGAGGCACCGAGCACTCAACGTGGATCACGATGCGCTAAGCGTTGGTGCTCGGCCTGCGCGCCACCAAGAGGAACTCGGGACTGCTCACCGTGGGCGGTAGGGCCGCGTATGAGCCCGGGGTGACGGACCAGAGATCGTGCACCTCCAGGCCCGCCCGAGCGGCCAGCAGCCGCAGCTCCCGGGGGGTGAAGCAGGTGGTCCACAGGTCGGCGGGCACCGCTTGGCCGGTCTCGTCGCGGACCTCCGTGACCTCGTGGTTGACGCCCGCAGCCGCGTCGAAGCTGTCGGTCTCCTCCAGCCACCGCACCTGGAAGTAGGCCGAGAACGCCGACACCGCGGCCAATCCCCCGGGCCGCAGGGCGCGGGCGATCCCGGCCAGCACGTCGCCGTCGGCATCGAGCGGCGCTCCGGGTCCGCCCGCCAGACCGAAGGCCCCCTGGCACAGCGAGATGGCGGCGTCGAACTCGGCGTCGAACGCCAGGGCCCGAGCATCGGCCCGCATGAACGACGCCCCCGGCGGGGCGCTCTCGGCGGCCAGGGCCACGAACCGCTCGCTGATGTCGACGCCCACCACCTCGCAGCCGAGCCGGGCCAGGGCGTGGGCGTGGCGGCCGGGCCCGCAGCCCACGTCGAGCACCCGCGTCCCCGGCGCCAGGCCCAGCGCGTCCACCAGGAACGCGACCTCCTGCTCGGTGCCCTTGGTGAACGAGTACCGCAGGTAGGCCGACCCCAGATGCTCGGCCACCGGCTCGAACCAGTGGTCCGGCTCGGGCACGCCCGGTCAGCCCTTGGCGTCGGCCCAGGTGGGCCCGAAGGCGAGGTTGACCTCCAGCGGGACGCTCAGCTCGACCGCGTGGGACATGGCCTCGACCACCAGGTCGGCGGCCGCGTCCCGCTCGACCGGGGGGACATCCAGCAGGACCTCGTCGTGGACCTGGAGGATCAGCCGGCTCGCCATGGCCGCCTCCTCCAGGGCGGTCTCGATGCGGACCAGGGCGACCTTGAAGATGTCGGCCGCCAGGCCCTGGATGCCGGCGTTCATGGCCTGGCGCTCGCCCGCCTGGCGGATGCGGAAGTTGGGCGACGACAGCTCGGGGATCTGGCGGCGGCGGCCGAACAGGGTCTCGGTGTAGCCTCGCTGGCGGGCCTCGGCCACCGTGCGGTCCATGTAGTCCCGCACCGCTGGGAACGCCTCGAAGTAGGCGGCCAGGATGAGCGCCGCCTCCTCCGTGGGGATGTTGAGGCGCTGGCCCAGGCCGTAGGCCTCCATGCCGTAGGCCAGGCCGTAGCTGACCATCTTGGCCTTGGAGCGCTGCTCGATGGTCACATCACCGGGCTCCACCCCGAACACCCGCGACGCGGTCTCCGTGTGGATGTCCCGGCGAGCTCGGAACGACTCGATCAGGCCCGGGTCCTCGGCGAGGTGCGCGATGCAGCGCAGCTCGATCTGGTTGTAGTCGGCCACCAGCAGCTCGCACCCGGGGGCAGGCACGAAGGCCCGGCGGAACGTGCGCCCGATCTCGCTGCGCACCGGGATGTTGTGCAGGTTGGGCTGGTCGGACGACAGCCGTCCGGTACGGGCCACCGTCTGGTTGAAGGTGGCGTGGATGCGACCGTCCGGCGCGACCTCCATCAGCAGCCCGTCGCCGTAGGTGGAGCGCAGCTTCTCCACCTCGCGGTAGGCCAGCAGGTGGTCGATGATGGCGTGCTGGCCGGCCAGCTTCTCCAGGGACGAGGCGTCGGTGGAGTAGCCGGTCTTCGTCTTCTTCTGGGGAGCGAGGCCCAGCTTGTCGAACAGGATCTCCCGCAGCTGGGGGGTGGAGTTGACGTTGAACTCGGTGCCCGCGTCCTCCCAGATCTGGGCGCGCAGGCTCTCGACCTCGGCCGAGAGCCGGTCCCGCAGCGTCCGCAGCTCGGCGGCGTCGACCCCCACGCCGACGTGCTCCATCCGGGCCAGGACCCGCACCAGCGGGACCTCGATGGTGTCGTTCAGCTCGCGCAGCGACTGGTCCTCCAGCGCGCGGGTCAGCGGCTCGATGAGCCGCTCGACCGCCAGCGCGTAGCGGGCGGTGCGCAGGGCGGCGCTCACCCCCGAGCCGTCCAGATCGAGCTGGCCCTCGGCCGCGGCGCCGTCGGTGGGCAGCTCGGCGCCCGCGTAGCGGCGCAGCACCTCGTCCAGCAGGTACCGGGACTCGGCCGGGTCCAGCAGGTAGGCGGCGATGGCCGTGTCGAGGCCCAGGCAGCGGACGTCCACGCCCAGGTCGAGCAGTGACCGCATGACCGCCTTGGCCTGGTGCGCGGCCAGCGGGCGCCCGCCCTCGGCAGGCAGCGCCACCAGGGCCGACAGCGCGGCGCGCACGCCCGGATCGGCCAGCACGTCGCGCGGCAGCCACGCCACCTCGCCCGCCGCCGCGTCGGTGACGAAGGCCAGGCCCTCCACCGGCGTGCGGCCCTCGCTGCCGGCCCACGCCGCGGCTACCGCCAGCGGAGCGCCCTCGCCGCCGGCCCGCGCCGCCTCCAGCGCGGCCACCGCTTCGGCGGGTGTGGTCAACCCGGCGACCTCGGCCTCCAGCACCTCGGCCGGGGCGCCGCCGACGCCCAGGTCCTCCCCCAGCGCCTCGGTGAGCCGCTCGCCCAGGCTGTGGAACTCCAGGAAGTCGAACAGCCTCCGCACCTCGGCCACGTCGGGCGGGCGACGGTCCAGCTCGTCGATGGTGACGCCCACCGGGGCGTCGCACACCAGCTTCATGACCTCGGCGTTCTGGCGGACCTGGGCCTCGTGCTCGGCCAGGTTGGCCCGCAGCTTGGGCGTCTGGTCGTCGAGGTGCTCGAAGATGCCGTCGAGCCCGCCGTAGCTGTTGATCAGCTTGGCCGCGGTCTTCTCCCCCACCCCCGGCACGCCCGGCAGGTTGTCGGAGGGATCGCCCCGCAGCGCCGCGTATTGGCGGTAGAGGGCGGGCGTGACCCCGGTGCGCTCCTCGATGCCCGCCTCGTCGTAGAGCACGTAGTCGGACACGCCCCGCCGGTTGTAGAGCACCTTGACGTGCGGGTCCTCCACCAGCGCGTACACGTCGCGGTCGCCGGTCACCACGATCACGTCGAGCCCCGCGTCGCGGGCCTCGGTGGCCAGGGTGGCGATGATGTCGTCGGCCTCGTAGCCGGCCAGGTCGAGCGTCCGGATGCCCAGGGTCTCCACCACCTCGCGCACGAGACCCATCTGCTGGCGCAGGATGTCGGGCGCGGCGGTTCGCCCCGCCTTGTAGTCCGACACCTGGGCGTGGCGGAAGGTGGGCTCGGGCCGGTCGAAGGCCACCGCCATGCGCCGGTGCCCGTGGTCGCGCATGAGGTTGATGAGCATCGACGTGAAGCCGAACACCGCGTTGGTGACCTGGCCCGAGGC
>DASRJN010000673.1:0-11624 GCA_035649455.1 Acidimicrobiales bacterium | reverse complement strand
GCGGCCCGGAAGCGGTCGATGGCGGCTTCCTTGGTCTCGGGCAGCCGGGAGCGGTTGATGGCCAGGTACCAGCCCAGCTCGTTGCAGGCCGGTCCCTCGCCCGGGTAGGCGCAGTCCAGCAGGATGGTGCGCCCGTCCGGGTGGCTGCCCAGGTTGCCCATCTTCCAGTCGCCGTGCAGGAACGTGGACGGCGTCGTGGCCAGGGCGTCGGCCAGCAGCCAGGGTGCCCGCCGCACCTCCCGGACCGCGTCGCGCACGTCGTTCGGGGCCCGCTGGGCGAAGGCCCGCCAGCCCCGGGCGGCGATGGGCGGCACCGCGTCGGGCCAGCCGCGGTCGCGCTCGCAGGCCAGCATGTCGTCGCCGAACAGGCACCACCGGATGGACGGTGGCGTGAGGCCCACCGTGTCGGTCCAGCCCCACAGGCGGGCCGACAGCTCGGCCATGTGGTCGAGGAACGCCGCGTGCTGTTCCAGGGGGACGGGCTCGTCGCCCTCGGGGACCAGGCGATCGCCCACGTCGCGCATCAGCAGCGCCGCGCCCCAGCCGCCGGGACCGAAGCCCCGGGCCGCGCCCACCACGGCGTGGTCGAGCGAGGGCGGGTAGAGGTCGAGCATCCCCGACGCCCACACCGCGACCTGGCGGCAGCCCAGGTCGCCCAAGCCGCGGGCCAGCCAGTCGTCCTGCACGTGCATGGTCTTGAGGACGTAGCGCTCGCCGCCGATGTCCAGCCGCTCGAAGGACGAGCCCGACTTGCCGTCGTCGTTGCGGAACGCGCGGCGCCCGGTGGCTCCCTCGATGAGCTCGTCGATCGAGGTCGCCACCGGGCGAGGCGTGGGGGAGAGGGTCCCGGGCGTGGTCATGGCCCGGTCAGCTTGTCAAGGAATAGGTCAGGCCGCTCGCCGGTAGCGCCGCACCGCCAGCGGGGCGAACACCGCCACGAGCCCCACGGACCAGGCGATCGAGGCGAGCACGTCCCCGCCGGCGGGCAGGCCCAGCACGAGGTCACGAGCGGCATCCACGGTGTATGTGACCGGCTGGTGGTTGGCGAAGGCCTGGAGCCAGCCCGGCATGAACGAGGTGTCCACGAAGGCCGACGAGGCGAAGATCAGCGGGAACAGCAGCGGGAACATGGCCGCTTGGGCCGCCTCGGCGTTGGGGGCGCCCAGGCCGACGGTCGCCGTGATCCACGACACCGCGAAGGCGAACAGCACCACGAGCGCCACCGCGAACAGGTAGCGGAACAGGCCGTCGTGGATGCGGAAGCCGACCAGCATGCCCACCACGGTGACCAACGCCATCACGAACACGTTGCGAACCGAGTCGGCCATCGTGCGCCCGGCCAGCACCGCCGAGCGGGCCATGGGCAGCGAGCGGAACCGCTCGATCAGGCCTTTGTGCAGGTCCTCGGCCAAGCCGATGCCGGTGGCCATGGCGCCGAACACCGCGGTCTGCACCATGATCCCGGGCATCAGGTAGTCGACGTAGGCGATCGACGGGTCGGCGAGGGTGATGGAGTTGCCGAACACGTAGCGGAACAGCAGCACGAACATGATCGGCTGGATGGACGAGAACACCGCCATCTCTGGCAGGCGCACATACGCCAGCAGGTTGCGCCACATCACCGCAGTGGCGTCGCTGACGGCGTAGCTCCAGCGGCCCCGGGTGAGGGACGGGGTCAGCGCGGGGGAGGGGGTGGGCGTGGGGAATGTCGTGGCGGTCATGCGGCACCTCGCGCGGCGGGGACGAGGTCGGCCTCCACGGGCTCGGCCCGGTGACCGGTGAGGGACAGGAAGACGTCGTCAAGGCTGGGCTCGCGCACGGCGAGGGCCGAGACCGGTAGGCCGGCGTTGTCGAGGATCCGGACGACCTCGACCACGGTGGCCGAGTCGTCGACCACCAGCTCGACCGTGCTGCCGGTGATGGTGGGCCGGATGGCGAACCAGGTGGTGAGGATGCCCGCGGCCCGGGCGGCCACGGCGGGGTCGGCCATGGTGACGGCGACCACGGTGCCGCCCAGGTCCGACTTGAGCGTGGCCGGGGTGCCCTCGGCGATGACCCGACCCTGGTCGATGACCGCGATGCGGTCGGCGAGCCGGTCGGCCTCCTCCAGGTACTGGGTGGTGAGCAGCACGGTCGAGCCGTCGGCCACCAGCTCCTCGATGACCTGCCACAGGTCGCTGCGGCTGGCGGGGTCGAGCCCGGTGGTGGGCTCGTCGAGGAACAGCACGGTGGGGCGGTGCACCAGGGCGGCGGCCAGGTCGAGCCGCCGGCGCATGCCGCCGGAGTAGGTCTTGGCCGGGCGGTTGGCCGCGTCGCCGAGCCCGAAGCGATCGAGCAGCTCGTCGGCCCGGTCGCCGGTGGACCGCTTGGGGAGGTGGGTGAGCCGCCCCATGAGCCGAAGGTTCTCGCGGCCGGTCAGGTTCTCGTCGACGGCCGCGTACTGGCCGGCCAGGCCGATGCGCTCGCGGACCGCCTGGGGGTGGGTGGTGACGTCGATGCCGAGCACCTCGGCCCGGCCGGCGTCCGGGTGGAGGATGGTGGTGAGGATGCGGACGGCCGTGGTCTTGCCGGCGCCGTTCGGCCCGAGCAAGCCCAGGACCGTGCCCGCCGGGACGTCGAGGTCGATGCCGGCGAGCGCCTGCACGTCGCCGAAGCTCTTGGTGAGGCCCTCGACGCTTATCGCCGTGACGCCCTGGGGGGCGTGATGCAGGGTGGGGGATGCCATGGCGGCCATGCTGGACCCAATACTTGATCTGAGTCAACCTTCTTTTCCGATAAAAGGTTGAATCCGTGCAAGAAAGTGCTTGCGCGAGTAACATCTGAGGCGTGACCGAAGAGGAGGCAGCCCGGCTGGTCTCGCAGGCCGTGACCGAACTGTTCTTCTCCGCGGAGAACCAGGCGGTGTTCCACGACACGGCGGCCGAGCTGGGCCTCACGCCGCCCATGCTAAAGGGGCTGCTGGAGCTGGACGCCGGCGACGCCCTCCCCATGCGGGAGCTGGCCGACCGATGGGGCTGTGACGCCTCGTTCGTGACCGTCGTGGTCGACGGGCTCGAGGGCCGGGGCTTCGCCGAGCGGCGGGTGGCCCCGCACGACCGGCGCATCAAGGCGGTCCAGCTCACCGACGAGGGCATCGCTGCCCGCGAGCACGCCTCGTCGATCGTCTACGGCCCCCGGGCCGGCTTCAAGGCGCTGACCGCCGAGGAGCAGACCACGCTGGCCACGCTGCTCACCACCATGGCCGCGGCCCAGGCCACCTACGACGAGGAGCTGCTGTCCCGGCCGGGCATGCGCGGTCACGTGCGCCGGGCCACCGCGCAGCGCACCCGCGAGTTCCGGTCCCGGTTCGGCGAGGACCGTGCGGCCCGCGAGGCCCGCGACATCACCGGCGGCAACTGGCGAGAGCACCTCGACGCCCACCGCGAGGAGCTGCGCTACCTCCGCGAGGAGCTGGTCCGCATGCGGGACGACATCAAGGCCCAGGCCCGCCGGGGGAGCGCCGAGGCCAAGGCGACCAAGAACGAGGCCAAAGAGGACTGGAAGGCGATGCGCGACGAGGTGCTGCAGCAGCTCAAGGGGAAGCGCCCCCGCCGGTAACCTCGCCTCGATGGGCATCCACGACGACGACGTTGCCGCAGTGCGGGCAGCGTCCGACATCGTGCAGATCATCACCGAGTACACCGCGCTGCGGAAGGAGGGCATGCGCTGGAAGGGGCTGTGCCCGTTCCACACCGAACGCACGGCCTCGTTCTCCGTCAACGCCGACCTGAACGTCTACTACTGCTACGGCTGCCACGCGAAGGGTGACGTGATCACCTTCGTGCGGGAGAAGGAGCAGCTCGACTTCGTGGGCGCGGTCGAGCGGCTGGCGGCCAAGGCCAACATCACGCTGCACTACACCGACGCCGACGCGGGTGAGGGCCGCAAGCGCCGGGCCCGGCTGGTCGACACCATGGCGCGGGCCGTCGCCTGGTACCACGAGCGGCTGCTGTCGGGACCCGACGCGGGCGCCGCCCGCTCGTACCTGCGAGCTCGCGGGCTCGACGGCGACGTGGTACGGGAGTTCGCGGTGGGTTGGGCCCCCGATGCGTGGGACGAGCTGTCACGGGCGCTACGCCTGGACGACGACCTGGCGGCCGGCACCGGGCTGGCCCGGCGCAACAGCCGCCACCGGCTGCAGGACCACTTCCGGGCCCGGATCCTCTTCCCCATCTACGACGACCGCGGCGACCCGGTCAGCTTCGGCGGGCGCATCCTGCCCGGGGGCGAGGGACCGGGCAACCAGGGCAAGTACAAGAACACGACCGAGACCCCGCTCTACAACAAGTCCAAGGTGCTGTACGGCCTCGACCGGGCCAAGGCGGCCATCGTCACCGCCGGCACCGCGGTGATCTGCGA
Source organism: Acidimicrobiales bacterium (assembly GCA_035649455.1). Lineage (GTDB taxonomy): Bacteria > Actinomycetota > Acidimicrobiia > Acidimicrobiales > VFJN01 > ZC4RG19. The sequence continues at coordinate 7,226 of DASRJN010000673.1, read as the reverse complement.
GGGCTACACCGACGTCATCGGCTTCCACCGGGCGGGCGTGCCCCTGGCCGTGGCCACCTGCGGCACCGCGCTCACCGACGACCACGTGCGGCTGCTCAGCCGGTTTGCGGCCCGCCGGCTGGTCCTGGCCTTCGACGCCGACAGCGCCGGGCAGGCCGCGGCCGAGCGCTTCTACCGGTGGGAGCGCGAGCACGACGTCGAGGTGGCGGTGGCCGACCTGCCCCCGGGCCAGGACCCGGCGGACGTGGCGATGACCGATCCGTCCCGGCTGGCCGCGGCGATCGAGGGCGCCTCGCCGTTCCTGCGCTTCCGGCTCGACCGGGCCTTCGCCGCCGCCGACCTGTCGTCCCACGAGGGGCGAGCCCGCGCCGCCGAGCAGGCGCTGGAGATCGTGGCCGAGCACCCCGCCGACCTGGTGCGAGACCAGTACGTGATGGACGTCGCCTCCCGCTGCCGCATCGAGCCGGCCCGGCTGCGCGAGCAGCTGGCGCGCACCCTGGCCCGGCCCGCTCGGCGGCGGTCCCCGTCCTCGTCCTCGCCCGAGCGCGACGAGCCACCGTGGCCGTCCGAGGGCGGGAGCCGCGTGGTGGCGAACCAGCCCGACGGCGAGGGTCCGGCTGCCGTGGTCACGGCGACGGTCAACCGCCGGCACGCCCCGCCGCGTGAGGGCCCGGCGCTGGAAGTGCTGCGCCACGCGGTGCACGACCCCGCAGCGGTGGGCCCGTGGCTCGACGCGATCCTGTTCGACGACCCGGTCCTCCTGGGGGCGTACGAGGCGCTCCTGGCGTCGGACACCCGCGCGGCGGCGATGGCGTCGGCTCCGCCCGCCGTGGCCGACCTGCTGGCCCGGTTGCTGGTCGACGAGCCATCGTCCGAGCCGTTCGACGCGGTGCGACTGCTGTGCATGGAAGTGGCCCGGCGGGAGATCGCCGCGGTCCGCCTGGCGGCGGCCACGGCCACCGACGGCACGCAGGCGCTCACCGACCTCGCCACGCTCGGACGGGTCCTCGACGGCCTGCGCAGCAGCCAAACCGCGTCCGAGTCGGCCGACAGATTGCTAGCCTGGCTGGAGCATCGGGACGGTTAGGGGGCTTGAATACGTGCCATCGGCGCTCGAGGCTTGGAACGGCTCGGCGGAAGACGAGCTCACGCGCCTGGTCGAGCGGGCTCGTGAGTCCGGGCGCCTGACCCAGCACGACCTCGTCCGCGCGCTCGCGCACGTGGAGATCACGCCCGAGGTCCTGGCCGAGATCTACCGGCGGTGCGCCGCGGAGGGGATCGTGGTGGAGGAGACCGAAGACCTGGACCTCACCCATCCCCAGGAGGCCTCGGCGCCTGGCGCCGACGACGCCTCGCGGCTGCCGGGTGCCGACCTCGTGGTCGAAGACGGCACGCCCACCGTCGTGATCTTCGCCCCCGAGGCTCTGGCCCGCGGGCCGGAGCGGGCCCACCTCCGGCGCCTGTCGGCCACCATGCGCCGCCGCACCCGGCTCAATGCCGACCGCGCCGCCGAGCGCGGCGGCGGCACGTCCGACCCCGTGCGCATGTACCTGCGGGAGATCGGCCGGGTGCCGCTGCTGGTGGCGGCCGAGGAGGTCGAGCTGGCCAAGCGCATCGAGTCCGGCGCCGAGGCGTCCGAGCGCCTGGCCGACCTCGACGCCGCCGGCTCGCTGGGCGAGCTGCCCGCCGACGAGTCCCGCAATCTCCAGGCGCAGGCCGACGACGGCGACGACGCCAAGAGCTCGCTGATCCAGGCCAACCTGCGGCTGGTGGTGTCCATCGCCAAGCGCTACGTCGGGCGCGGCATGCAGTTCCTCGACCTGATCCAGGAGGGGAACATGGGGCTCATGCGGGCGGTCGAGAAGTTCGACTACACCAAGGGCTTCAAGTTCTCGACCTACGCCACCTGGTGGATCCGCCAGGCCATCACCCGCTCGATCGCCGACCAGGCCCGCACCATCCGCATCCCGGTGCACATGGTCGAGTCGATCAACCGGGTGCACCGGGTCCAGCGCCAGATGGTGCAGCAGCTGGAGCGCGAGCCCACGGTCGACGAGCTGGCCGAAGAGGTGGGGATGACGCCGGAGCGGGTGCGGGAGATCCAGCGCATCTCGCTCGACCCCCTGTCGCTCGACTCGCCGGTGGGCGAGGAGGACGACTCCTACCTCGCCGACTTCATCAAGGACGACGGGGCCGAGGAGCCCGATGACGCGGCGACGCGGCAGATGCTCCAGAACGAGGTGCGCAAGGTCCTCGACGAGCTGAACGACCGCGAGAAGGAAGTCGTGATCATGCGGTTCGGCCTCGACGACGAGCAGCCCCGCACGCTGGAGGAAGTCGGCAAGCAGTTCGGCGTCACCCGCGAGCGCATCCGCCAGATCGAGTCCAAGACCCTGGCCAAGCTGCGCCATCCGCACCGCTCGCAGAAGCTGCGGGAATACCTCGAGGGCGCCTGAGCGCACTATCCTCAACTGGTTCCTTCCGGGGTAGCTCAGCTGGCAGAGCAGCGGATTGTTAATCCGCGGGTCGTGGGTTCGAGCCCCACCCCCGGAGCTTCATCATCGACCGTAGGCTCCTCGCCGTGAGGTCCCGCGCCGGCGTGCCCCCTGCCCTCGACGCCCCGCACTTCGTGTGCCCGCACTGCGGCGTCGACGCCCAGCAGGTCTGGCAGGACGCCGACTTCCCGGCCCGGGGGACGGGCGAGGTCGACGAGGCGCTCATGCGCGCCCACTGCGTGCTATGCGGCGGCCGGTCGTACTGGATCTCGGGCGAGATGGTCTGGCCCCGCCCGACGGTCGGCCTGCCACCCCCCGCCGACCTCCCCGAGAACCTGCGTGCCCTGCACAACGAGGCCCGGGCCGTCGCCCCCATCTCGCCCGGTTCCGCGGCGGCCCTGTTGCGCCTGCTGGTGGACCGCCTCGTCGCCTCGCTCGGCACCCCGGACGGCACCCTGTCCGAGCGCATCGCCGCGCTGGCCGCCGACGGCCAGCTCCCGTCCCCGGTCGTCGAGGGCCTGACCGCCTGTCGCGTCGTCGGGCCGGTTGCGCTGCGCCCCGGCGAGATCGATCCCGGGGCCGAGGACGACGCGGGCGTCGTCGCCTTCCTGTGCCGCCTGGTCGACACCATCGTGGACACCACCATCACCCTCCGCCGCCATCGCGCCCAGCTGGTGGGCGACACGCGCCGGCCTCCGCCCCCGGCCCCGCCGCCGGTGCCGTGACCACCCGCCCGGAGTGGGCCGGCGTGGCGTGCCATGGTCTCGGGGTGGATTCCAGGGTGCGGGTCATCGGGCGACGGGTCGCGGTGGTGCTGGTGGTCGTGGCCCAGCTGGCCCTGGTGGCGCGGAGCTACCGGTCGGACCACAAGGAGTTCGGCTTCCAGATGTTCCCCGAGTCGAGCACCTGGTCGGCCGAGGTGGTCCGGGTGACCGCGGACGGGGCGCGGGTGCCGGTCAGCGAGCCGTGGTTCGGCTACCGGTGGGACGAGCTGGTGACGAGCCGGGGACTGGCTCACCCTTCCGCCCGGCACCACGCCGACGCCGGCCTCGACAACCAGGTGGCGTTCCTGGCCGCCGCGCTCGACTACGTTGCCGGCCACACGCCCCGCGACCGCGAGACCCGCTACCTCGAGGCCACCGTGACGACCTGGCACAACACCGACGGCCCCGAGGTGACGGTGCTGCGCAGCCGCGAGCGGCGCGCCGCGGCGGACGGCGGACCGGCATGACCGCGACCTCGCTCGCCGTGCCCTCGGCGACCGCGCTCGGCCGCCTCGACGAGCTGCTCGGCCGCCGGGTCAGCATGCGCGCCCTCGCCCTGCTCCGGATCATGGCCGGGCCGATCGCGCTCGCGCACCTGTGGCCCTTCGTAGCTGACGCGAGGGCGGGGGTGATCTACCGGGATGCCTTCTACGAGCCGTACGCGGCCTGGTACCCGGAGCTTCCCCGCCCGCTCTACATGGGCCTCCTGGCCCTCGGCGTGGTCGCCGCCGTGGCCATGTCGCTCGGACTGCTGACCCGGGTGGCGACCGCCGCCACGTTCGGGGTCGTCACCTACAACCTGTTCCTGTCGACGACGCACTTCCACTCGAACCGGGCGTACCTGGTGATCGTGCTGGCCACGCTGGCGGTGGCGCCGTGCGGGCGCGAGCTGTCGGTCGACGCCTGGCTGCGGGCGCGGCGCGGCTGGCCCGCGCTGGACCCTCGCTCTCCGGCCTGGCCCCTGTGGCTGCTGCGGTTCGAGGCGGCCGCGGTCTACGGCGCCTCCGGGCTGAGCAAGCTGGTCGACGGCGACTGGTTCGGCGGCACCGTCACGTGGCACCGGATGGTCCAGGTGCGTGACCAGCTCGAGGCGTCACCCCTGCCGGGCTGGGCGGTGTCGCTGCTGGCAGAACGGTCCTTCCACACATACGCGGCCAAGGTGATCGTGCTCACCGAGCTGTTCATCGCGGTCGGGCTGTGGTGGCAGGGCACCCGCTACGCGGCCGTGTGGGTGGCGATCGCCTTCCACCTGGCGATCCAGCTCACGGCCTCGGTGCAGATCTTCTCGTTCCTGGGCATCGCCGCCCTGGTCATCTGGGCGGTGCCGTCGACCCGTGACCGGGTGGTCGGGTTCGACCCTGCCGATACGGGGCAGCGCCGCCTGGCCGAGGCGGTGGCCGCTCTCGACTGGCTGGCCCGGTTCCGATTGGTGGAGGGCGGCCGCGGCTCGCCGCTCACGCTCACCGACCGCGACGGAACCGTGTCGACCGGCCGGGCCGCCCGCGTGCGGGTGCTGAGCCGGCTGCCGCTGACTGCGTGGTTCGCGCTCCCCGTCCTGCTCCTGCCCGTCATGCGTCCCGTTCCCGCGAGGACCGGCTGAGGTGGCCCGCTGGGACCGGCCCTGGGCGCGCGCGGGCCTGGGGCTCCTGTCGGTGGTGGTGACCGGAGTCCTGGTCTTCACCGTGCTTTCCCCTCCCGAGCGCTGCCCGGCCGTGAGCACCGCGGATCTGCGGGCTTCGGCCGGTGAGGTCGTTCGGTGGTTCAGCCACAACCAACACCCGGACGGCACCTGGCTCTACCTCTACGAGCCCGGCCCCGACCGGGTGGTCCCGGACTACAACATCGTGCGGCACGCCGGGGTGACGATGGGCCTCTACCAGGCCGCCGCCGCCGGGATCCCGGGGGCGAGGGAATCCGCCGACCGTGGTGTCGAGTGGGCGCTGGACAAGTTGGTGGTGCGCGACGGCTGGGCCGCCGTGCCGTCCCAGGGATCGCTCCCGTCCGGGTCTACCGCGCTCCTGCTGGCCGGGCTCGTCGAGCGGCGCCTCGACACCGGCGACGAGCGCTACGACGAGCGGATGGAGCAGCTGGGCCGCTTCCTGCTGGCCCAGACCGAGCCGTCGGGCGCGGTGCTCGCCCGCTACGACCTCCGCGCCGGGCGCCCGGTGGCGGGCGAGTACTCGAAGTACTACACGGGTGAGGCCTACTGGGCCCTGGCGCGCATGCACCGCCTGTTCCCCGACGGGCCGTGGGGCGAGGCGGCCGACCGGATCGGCGCCTACCTCGCCACCCGGCGCGATTCTGCCGAGGACCACTGGCCGCCGGTGCCGGACCACTGGGCCGCCTACGGACTGGCCGAGACGGTCGCCTTCGAGGACCGGGACGGTGACCGCCCCCTGACCGAGGACGAGGTGGCCTACGCCCGTAGCCAGGCGGGCCTGTTCGGCGCCCAGGTGCGGTGGGTGAGCCAGCGCTTCGGCCCGTGGGGCCTGCTGGTCCGGGGCCCGCAGACGCCCCGGGGCGGCGGCTACGGCGTGATGGGGGAGGCGCTCACCGGCCTGTGGCGCGCGGCCCGGGTCGACCCGCGCCTGGCCGACATCCGGGAACCGCTGGCCGAACGGGCGATGTGCACGGCCGGGCTCGCCATCCGCCAGCAGTCCGACGAGGCCGACGCGGCCACGGCTCGGGCCCCCGACCGGGTGCGGGGCGCGTGGTTCCACCGGGGCGAGACCCGCATGGACGACCAGCAGCACGCGCTGGCCGCCCTGCTGCGCACGGTCGCCATCGTCGAGGCGGGGGAGGGCGCGGCCGGCAGCCCGAGAGAGCCTGCCCCTTCGGCCTGGCTGTGGCTGGCGGCCCTGGTCGCTGCCTTCAACCCGTGCTGGGTCGCCCTCGGCGTACCCCGGGAAGGCCGGTCCCGGCGGGATGTGGTCTCCATCGCCGCGCTCGGCGGGCTGGCTGGGGCGGTGGTCGTGCTGGGGATCTCGTTGCTGAGCGGTCCGCTGCTCGATGCGCTGGACGTCAGCCAGCCCGCGTTCCGCATCGCGGTCGGCATCGTGGCGGCGGTGGCAGGTGCGGTCACTCTCGTGCGTCCGGCCCCGACGCCCGGCCCCGCGCTGGAGGGCCGCCGCGCCGCGCTGGTGCCGGTGGCGGTCCCGCTCGTGTTCCGCCCGGCCCTGGTGTTCCTGGCGCTGAGCGCCCATGCCGACCGGGGCGTCCCGGTGGTCGCGGGCGCGCTGGCGCTGGCGGTCGCCATCCTGGCCGCCGTGGCGGCTCAGGGCCCGGGCGGCCGGGCGGTCACCTGGGCGGCCCGCGGCACCGCCGCGGTGCTGCTCGCGACGAGCGTGCTCCTCGTCATCGACGGGGTCTTCGCCGTATGACCCCGGAGCCGGCCGCCCGGCGTGGTAGGTGTAGACCCCGACCGGGCCTGTAGCTCAGTGGTCAGAGCAGGCGACTCATAATCGCTTGGTCGTGGGTTCGATCCCCACCGGGCCCACGTCGAAGTAGCGGTCAGTGCGGCTACTTGTCCAAGGCCGGCCGAGAGACGCACCAGATCCGGCGCCTGAAAGCATCCACTCTGGGGGATGCTTCAGGGTCGGGTTCGGGTGGACAGTTGGCGTGTGTGGGGCTGCGCGAGCCCCCTGGAGGAGATCAGATCATGAGCATCGGACCCGTGGAGTACGTGATCCTCGGCTTTCCCGACAACAACTTCACCGGTCAGATCGCTCCGGAGCTCGTCAAGCTCGTCGATGACGGCCTGGTCAACATCATCGATCTCACATTCATCAGCAAGGACGTCGACGGCAACGTGACCGTCGTCGAATTCGACGCCGTCGAGGAGCTGGCTGCGTTCGCCGGCCTCGACGCCGAGATCGGCGGGATCCTCACCGACGAGGACATTGAGCACGCCGCGCTGAGCCTCGAGCCGAACACCTCGGCGGCGTTGCTCATCTGGGAGGACGTGTGG
>DASRJN010000672.1:0-35858 GCA_035649455.1 Acidimicrobiales bacterium | reverse complement strand
GCCAGCACGGCGAGGTCGACGAGACCGCGCCCGAGGAGGTGAGGACGCCGTGACCGCAGTGCTCGTGGTCGACGACGAGGCGCCGATCCAGCGGGCGCTCTCGGCCAACCTCAAGGTGCGGGACTACGACGTGCTGCTCGCCTCCACCGGCGAGCAGGCGCTGCAGCTGGCGGCCCGCCACCACCCCGACGTGGTCATCCTCGACCTCGGGCTGCCGGGCATCGACGGCATCGAGGTGGTGCGGGGCCTGCGCGGCTGGTCCAGCGTGCCGATCATCATCCTGTCGGCCCGGGGCAGTGAGGCCGACAAGGTGATCGCCCTCGACGCGGGCGCCGACGACTACGTGTCCAAGCCGTTCGGCATGGACGAGCTGCTCGCCCGCCTGGGGGCGGCCCTGCGCCGGTCCGCTCCCGCGGCGGAGGCTCCCGTGATCGAGACCGAGGATTTCAGCATCGACCTGGCCGCCCGCCGGGTCACCGGCCGGGACGGCGAGGCCATCCGGCTCACGCCCACCGAGTGGGGCCTGCTGGAGGTGCTCGTCCGCAACGCCGGGCGGCTGGTCACCCACCGCCACCTGCTGCGGGAGGTCTGGGGCCCCGCCTACGGCGAGGAGAGCAACTACCTGCGGGTCCACCTGGCCAACCTGCGCCGCAAGCTGGAGCCCAACCCGGCCCAGCCCCGCTACCTGGTGACCGAACCGGGCATGGGCTACCGCTTCACGGCCTGATGATGTGCTCGCTCTCGCCCCGCGCCCCCAGGTCGGAGTAGGCGACCGCCCAGAACTCCACCGAGCTGACCGGACCGAGCTGCTGGTCGGGCGGGCAGAAGGGATAGCCGGTGAAGAAGGTGTACGTGCCGTCCGGTCCCGCGATGATCTCCGCCGGTCGCGCCTCGACCAGGGGGGTGGATCCCCGCCGATCGACGTCGTAGGGCGTCTCCACCCCACTCTGGTCGATGCAGACCCCGACGAACCGGCCGAAGAGCTGGATCCTCGTGATCGGGTCGCTGAACACCGTCGACGCCTCGGCCGCCAAGCCCTCACCCAACGCATCGCCGATGATGGCCCGGACGTCGGGCGTAGCCCGCTCGGGGATGAGGACGTTCACGGATACCGAGGCCGTGCTCTGCAGGCCTCCCTGCCGGGCGGACACCACCGTGAGCGTGATGACGTGCGAGCCGCCGCCGAGGGTGACGTTCCAGACCGGGCCGGTGGATGTGTCGCCGGTCGACTCGTCGCGCCACGACCAGCTTTCGTAATCGCCTTGGCTGCCGCGGCCGTCGAAGGTGACCTGCGTCTGCTCGTCCGTCTCCCAGACGCCCGCGACCAGGGTGGCGCCCGCGGTCACCTGCAGCACCGCGGTCGGGGGCGTCAGCTGGTCGACGCGGATGACCAGCGGCGTCGGCCGGGTGGGGCCGCGCCGGTTGGTCACGGTCAGGCTGATGGTCTTGCTCCCCTCGCTCGTGAAGCGGTGGCGCGCCGACAGGCGGGTGGCGCCCCCGCCGATGGCGGCCGTCGAGCACCGGATGGTGGCGCCGTCGATGGTGAAGAAGCAGTCGTCCATGGGGTTGGCCGTGAGGTCGGCCGAGAACGTGATGTCCATGGTCGTGTCGTACGGCCCCGCCGGGCTGGCGGTGATGGGGCCGACGACCGGTAGCTCCGGCAGCGGGTCGCTGATGGTGATGTCCTGGCTGTGCTGCCGGCGTTGGGTACCGCGCTGCACTTCCAGGCTGACCGTGTAGGTGCCGGCGCGGTCCCAGGTCTGGGCCGGTGGCGTGCGCTGGGCCGAGGTGTTCGGGGTGCGGGCGCCCTCGAACGTCCAGGAGTAGCGGGTGGCGCCGGTCGACAGGTTGGTGAAGCTGACCGGCTGGCCGGTCACGCCGGTGAGAGGGCCGGTGAAGTCGGCCGCCAGGGCCTCGGTGGGATCCAGGACCCGGAAGCTGCGGACCATGGACGCGGTCCGGGGCGGCTCCGAGCCCGAGCTCAGCGTGCCCTGGGCGGTGATCTGATACTCGCCGGGCTCGGCGAAGGCGTGGTCGAGGGGGTTGCCGGTGGCCTCGCCGGCGGGCATGCCGTTGAGCGAGAACCGCCAGGATACGTCGCTCAGCCGTGCGTCGGGGCCGGTCGCGAAGGCGGTGAAGCGGACCTCCTCGTCGATGTCGGCCGACTGTTGGTCGACCCTGAAGTCGATCCCGGTCTCCGGCACCGGGTTGCCCGGATCGGTGGGCCCGGGACCGGGGTCGCCGGTGGTCGGGCCCGGCTGGCCGACCGGGGGACCGGAGTCAGGGACCGGCGCCGAGGACGGCTCGCCGCCGAGATCGCGAGGCGGGGGCCCGTCCTCGCCGGCGTCGGGCCCACCGGGCTGGTCCTCCGGTCCCGGCTGGTCCGGTTGGTCGAGCTCGTCAGGGCCGCCGCCCTGGTCGTCGCCGCCGGAAGCGCCCTCGTCGATGCCCTCGCCGCTACCGGGGGCGGCCTGGTCCGGGACCGGCGCCTGGTCGCGGCCGCCCGCGGGCACCACGCCCGCGCCCGGATGCTCGGCGTCGTACTTCTCCACCTCGGCGAAGGTGCCGTCCACCCGCACCACCCCGGCCCGCTCGCTGCCGGGGTCGTTGTAGAACACGATGCCGTCCCGCTCGAACAGCTCGAACTTGGTGCCTCCCTCCACCAGCGGGCCGGTGAGGGTCACCTCGCGCGACTCCAGATCCACGATGACCACCGTGCCGGTCGTGTAGTCGGGGACGAACACCTTGCCCTGCGACTCCTGCGGCGCGCCCAGATCGGAGCCGGGGTCGGCCACGTCCACCACCACCGCGCCGCACTCCCCCGAGCCGAGGTCGCTCACCCGCAGCACGCCGTCGTCGCCCGACACCACCAGCAGCCGCCGGCCCGCATCCGAGCCCGCCACCCGCACCGAGCGGTCGGCCGGGTCGATGTCGAGGCACGACCGGGCGCGGAAGCCGCCGTCGTCGCCCACGGTGCGGACCAGCCGGGTCTTGCGCTCCACCAGCGCCGGCCGGCCGTCGATCACCACCAGCTCGCTGTCGCGCGAATCGTCCGCCACCGCGCGGCGGACGTGGCGCTCGGTGCCGTCGAACCACACCAGGTCGCCGGTTCCGGCGCCCAGTGTCCACAGCCGGCCGGCCTCGTCGACCACGCTGGAGCTCACCGGCTCGGCCAGCGACTGCACCTCGCCCTTCAGGCCGGACAGCGACGTGCCGTCGGTGACGGCCACCTTGCCCCGCTCGTGGTCGACCACGTACATGACGTCGCCGCTGGGGTGCAGCGTGAGGTCGCGGCGGGCACCCTCGATCACCTCGACCGGCGCCGCCGCCACGAACGTGGCCGGGTCCACCCGCCGCACGGTGCCATGGTCGAGGTCGAGGGCGTAGCCCACGGTCCCGGCCTGGACGGCCCCGAGGTCGGCTGACCCCTCCGCCACCTGGACCCGGGCCGCGACCTCGGCCGTGCCCCCGTCGATCAGGGTGAGCTGGCCCACCGTCGAGGACGCCACCCACGCCCCGCCGCCCCGCAGGTCCAGCTCGGCCGGCTTGGCCGCGTCACCCTGCGCCACGAGCGCGCCGACCATGGCGCAAGCGACCAGTCCCGCGCCCAGCTTCAACCCCGTGGTTCGACGGATAGCGCGCATGGCCGCATCCCCTCAGGTGAACAGGAGGTGGTGGTCCGTGGTGACGGCCTGCCCGGCGCCGTTGGTGATGACGGCCCAGACGTCGATCGCCAGCGGCGGCCCCGGCTCCAGGCCGGCACCGCACACCGGGATGGGCGCGGCGAACGTCACGCTGGTCCCGCCGGCCGGTATGAGCTCACCCCGCTCGCCGGTGTCGTACGGGCTCGACCCGTGGTCGAAGGCGAACGGCACGCCCGGGTCGCTCAGGTCGCCGATGCGGTAGCAGCGCAGGTTGATCTGGGCGAACATCTCGATGCGCACGACCCCGCTCTCGGGATCGTCGGCGGTGGCGGTGAAGGCCATGGTCCCTGTGAGGGACCCAGTCAGGCCCACCGAGCCGGTGGGCGGGCTGGTGTCGGCCGACGAGACGACGATGCTCAAGGTCCGGGTCGTGATCCCGCCCGGCCCCTCGACCGTCAGCCGGATCGTGTGCGAGCCCGCCGGGAAGCGGTGGGTGCCCTGCAGCATCGTGGTCCCGTGGCTGGGGACGGGCACGCAGTCCACGTTCGACCCCTCGAAGGTGTAGGAGCACCGGTCGACGGGCTCGGCCACGTGGTGGGCGAAGAACGTGTAGTCCGTCTGGTCGTCGTACGGCGGGCCCTCGGTCGACACGATGTCCGTGACCACGGGCGCGCCCGGCGGCGGGTCGTTGATGGTGACGGTGCGGGTGGCGGTAGCGCGCTCGCTGCCCCGCCGCACCTCCAGCGTGACCGTGTAGCCGCCGGCGAACCCCCATGTCTGCGCCGGCGGCGACGGCAGGGCCGAGGTGCCCGTGCCGATGGCTCGCTCGAAGGTCCAGGACCAGGACGTGGGCCCGCCCTGGGACAGGTCCGTGAACGCGACCGGGGTGTTGGTCTCCGCCGGGCTGGGCGTGAAACCGAAATCGGCCCGCAGGGCCACCGGGGTCGGGGGCCGCACCACGAAGTCCGCGAACCCGGTGGCCACTGCGCCGGAGCCCAGAGTCCCCTGGACCCGGACCCGGAACGTGCGCGCCTCGGCCCAGGCGTGCGATGTCCGCGTGCCTGTGCCGGCGGTGCCATCGCCGAAGTCCCAGGTCACGTCCGTGACCGTCTCGCCCTCGGCCGTCGGGACAGCCCACATCGCGACTGGCTCGCCGATCTCGGCCGCCGCCGCCGAGGACTCGATGCTCAGCTGGGTGCCCGGGAGGGGGTCGCCGAGCCGGCCGGGCCCACCGGGATCCGGGGGCACGGAGCCGGCATCGGGCGGGGCTGACGGTCCCCCGCCCGGCGGCTCCGTGACGCCCGGTTCCGGGGTGGCCCCCGGATCTGGTGCGTCGCTGTCGTGCTCCGCCGGCTCGTCCGCCGGGTCGTCGCCGCCCGCTTGCTCCCGGTCGTCGCCGGGCTGGTCGGGCGCCTCGGCCTGCTCGCCGCCGCCACCCGGCTCGTCGCCGCCGAGCCCGCCCTCGCCGGTGCCGGCCGGCTGGTCCCGGCCGTCCTCTCCTGCGACGCCGCTCCCCGGGCGCTCCGGGTCGTACTTCCGCACCGCGCCGAAGCTGCCGTCGATGCGGATCACACCGGCCCGCTCGCTGCCCGGGTCGTTGTAGAAGACGATGCCGTCCTTGTCGAACAGCTCGAACTGCGCGCCCCCCTCCACCAGCCGGCCGGTGCGGATCACCTCGCGCGAGTCCAGGTCGACGACGACCACCGTGCCGGTCGTGTAGTCGGGGACGAACACCCGGCCCCGCGCCGCCTGGGGAGCGCCCAGGTCCGAGCCGGGAGCGGCGATGTCGATCACCACCGCGCCGCACTCGCCCGAGGCCAGGTCGCTGACCCGCAGCACGCCGTCGTCGCCGGACACCACGAACAGCCGGCGGCCTCGGTCGGACCCCGCCACCCGCACCGACCGGTCGGTCGGCTCGATCTCCAGGCACGACTCCGCGCCGAACCCACCGTCGCCGCCCAGGGCGCGCACGACCCGGCCCGCCCGCTCGACCAGCGCGGGCCGCCCGTCGATGACCACCAGCTCGGCCGACGCCGGGTCGGCCACCGCGCCCCGCCGGGCGTGCCGCTCCACGCCGTGGAACCAGGTGATGTCGCCGGTGGTGGCGCCCAGCACCCACAGCCGCCCGGCCTCGTCCACGACGCTGGAGCGCACCGACTCGGCCAGGGACTGGACCTCACCCCTAAGGCCCGAGAGCGACCGGGCATCGGCCACCGCCACCCGGCCGCGGGAGTGGTCCACCACGTAGACCACGTCACCGCGGGGATGGGCCGACAGGTCGCCGCGGGCGCCCTCGATGACCTCGACCGGCGCCTCGGCCACGAAGGTGGCCGGGTCCACCCGCCGCACCGTGCCCCGGCCGCGGTCGAGGGCGTAGCCCACGCTGCCCGCCTGCACCGCGCCGAGGTCGGTGGCCGCCTCCGCCACCTGCACCCGGGCCGCCACCTCGGCCGTGCCCCCGTCGATCAACGTGAGCTGGCCCACCGTCGGGGACGCCACCCAGGCTCCACCGCTACGTAGCTCGAGCTGGGCCGGAGGGTCCGCCTCGCCCTGTGCCACTGCGACTCCCAGCAGGCAGAACACCACCAGCGCCGCGCCACAGTGCAGTGCGGCCGCCCGGGGGCGGCCGCTCGACCGGGCCACCTACACGCCCTCATGGTGGGCGGCGTCGCCGACCGTGGCGACCGCGGTGGGGGATGCGGTCTGCGCACGGTCGGCGCGCCGAACCTGGCGTCCGGGGCCGAGCAACGGCCGGGGGTCCACCATGGCCCGCAGCCGGCGCCCAGGGCCGATCCCTCGCCGTAGGGATGACCGGGCGTCGCCGGCAAGTCGCCAGGCATGATCTGCCGCCGCACCTTCGGGCTCGAAGGGGGCGTACACCGCCACCGCCACCAGCGGGACCAACTGGCCCACGGCCGAGGCGCCCTGGGGAAACCGGGCCCGGACCCGGGCGGCCACCTCGGAGGCGGTGAGGGAGGGCGCGACCGGCATGCCCAGCTCGTGGAGCCGGTCGAGGGTCTCGCGCCAGGCCCCCACCACCCGGGCTGAGGCGGATGCCGCCCGGCGGCGCCGGGAGCAGCGCCAGCGCTTGGCCAGCGCGGGCAGCGCGAAGAGGCCGGCGAGAGCGACGCAGGCCGCCATACCTCCGGCAGCGGCCGGCACCATCACGCCTCCGCCGCCTCCGTCGCCCTCGCCGTCCACGGTCGCCTCGACCACGGCCGGCGGCACCGGCGGGCTCGCCAGCGAGGCGTCGCTCGGTGCGTTGCTGGGCCGGCCAGGGGGCGCCTGGACGTCATCGGGCTCGGGAGCGGACTCGCTCCGGTGCCCGGTGGCCTCGATCGGGACCCAGCCCAGGTCGTCGAAGTAGACCTCGGGCCAGGCATGGGCGTCGGCCTCGGTGACGGTGATGGCGCCGTCGGGGCCGGGCTCGGGCAGGAGGTAGCCGGTCGCCACCCGGGTGGGGAAGGCGCGGGTGCGGGCGAGCACCGCGAAGGCAGCGGCGAACTGCTCGGCGTAGCCCTCCCGCTCGGCCTCGTCGCCCAGCAGCACCCGCTCCAGGGCGTCGTAGTTGTGGCCCGGCTCGGCGTCGGCCGAGTCGTCGTAGCGGATGGCCCGCAAGGCGTCCCGCAGCGCCAGCAGCTCGCCGGCCCGGGACGGCGCCTCGGCCGTCCACGCCTGGGCCAGCGACACCAGGTTGGCCGGCAGGTTCGGCGGCGTGGCCCGCAGCGCGTCGAGCGCTGGATCGGAGCCCGGAGTGGCGGCGGCCAGCTCGTCGTCGCTGGGGGCCACGACCGCGCTCTCCGCTTCGTAGCTCAGGCCCCGCAGGTGCGTGCGGGCCGATACCAGGGTGCCGGCCGTGGCGTCGAAGCCCACGTCGGCATCGTCGAGGTCGCCGTCGAGCCGCAGCGGCCGGCCGGCGGCGGGGAGGAACGGTCCCTCCAGGCCGAGGATCGTGATGCTCTGGTGGACCCGGGCCCCGGGCGGCAACTGCCCGAGCACCGCGTCGCCCGGCAGCTCGCTCCCCGCTCGCCGGTAGTCGCCCGTCGTGGTCCACAAGGCGCCGTCGTACGCGTCCAGCGCCGCCGTCCGCACCCGGTCGGGCCCGTCTCCGCCGGACGTGAGATCGAGGCGAATGCGGAACAGCGGCTGGGGTGAGTCTGCCTTGAGCTGGGACTTCAACAGGACGAGCGGGCTGAGCGCGTCGTCGATCTGGAGACGCTCGCCGCGGAGATCGCGGGGATCCAGCCGTTCACCGCGCGCAGGCGGGAGGGCGCCGGCGGCCAGCGGGCTCGCGACCGCGATCCCCACGACGAGAGGTACACCGAACGCGACCCGGCCGGCCGGGGTGTGGAGCCGAGTCGCGTTCGGCGAGATGGCGCGGTCCCCGCTGCCCTCGGGGGAGCTGCCGGGGCTGCCGAATGCCTCGGTCAGGGCAGCGGAGACCACGCGGTTGGCCCGCACGAGCATCAGCGCGAGCGCAACGAACAGGAAGGCGAGGCCGATGGCGAGCTGGTGCCGGGCGTGGGACCCGGTCAGCGCCAGCGCCGCCACCAGCGCCAGGGTGGGCGGGCCGAGCGGGATGATGGGCCCCTCGGTGTGGACCGCGAGCAGGGCGGCGGCGGTGCAGGCGAGCCAGCTCAGGACGAACGGCGTGACCATGAGCTCACCCCTCAGGTCGGCCGGCAGGCCCGCGTTGAGCATCGCCGACCAGCCCTCGCCGGCTCCGTCCCGGAACGTGGCGAGGGCCTCGCCGATCCCCGACACGCCCGCGTCGGGCACGGCGTACACGAGCGCCGCGCCCGCCACGGGCAGGAGCACCAGCATGAGAGCCGCACTGCGGCCGGGCCGCCAGCCCCGGGCCGCAGTGGCGGAGATGACCAGCGCGGGCCCGAGCGCGCCGGCGACGACCGGCACCAGGAAGTGCCAGCCGGAGAAGAAGTCCGCGTACACCGCACCTGCGATGCAGGTGAGTGCGCAGCACAGCGCGATCTCGGTTGTGCGCTCCTGGGTGGACTGCATCTTCTGCCGATCCGAGGGTGTTCGAGACGGGGGCCGGAGGAGCGCCGAAGGGGGTATGGTCCGGCGCTCTCACCAGCCGGGCGCCATGGTGCGACGGGTCCCGAATCCGTGCACCGGGTGAATGCCTGGTTTGCACCAGCAGTGCAATCCCCTCTGTTACACAGTGTCACAGTTGGCGTACGATCGACCCCTGAATCGACCCGGGGGAGCGCGGTAGGGCACCGCTGCCGAACGCCTAGGGTGGGGGCTCAGGGATGGTCATCGAGCAGCGGACGATCACCACGGTGGAACGGCCCGTAGGGCGCGAAGACGAGCTGGCCGCACTCGGCGAGATGCTCGCGGCGGCGGCCGCGGCCACGTCCCAGGTCACCGTGCTCTCCGGCGAGGCGGGCCTGGGCAAGTCGTCGCTGGTCGACTGGACCATCCGCGAGGCCCGCCAGCGCGGGTTCACCGTGCTGAAGGCCACCGGCGTCGAGTTCGAGCAGGGCCTCGCCTTCAGCGGCCTGTCGGCAGTGGTGCGGCCTCTGCTGGACCGGCTCGCCACCCTCGACCCCAGCCAGGCCCGGGCCCTGCAAGGCGCGTTGGGCCTGGTGGATGCCGATGGCCGGCTGCTGGCCGTGCACGGCGCCACGCTGGCCCTGGTGTCGGCCGCGGCCGAGGACGCCCCGGTGCTGGTGGCGGTGGACGACGCCCAGTGGATCGACCAGTCGAGCCTGGAGTCCCTCGTCTTCGTGGCGCATCGCTGCGAGGCCGACCGCGTCGGGTTCCTGTTCGCCCACCGGTCCGGCCTGCCCTGCCTGCTCGACCGCACCGAGTTCACGCGCCTGGTGCTCGGCGGCCTGCCGAAGGAGGCGGCGGTCGACCTGCTCGAGGAAGAGGGCGTGGACGCGGTGGTGGCGGCCAAGTGCTGGGAGCTGACCCGGGGAAATCCCCTGGCCCTCATCGAGGCCGGGCGGGCGCTCCACCCCGGGCAGCGCCGCGGCACCTCGTCACTGCCGGCCGTGCTGCCCATCGGGGAACGTCTGGTCGACTCGTTCGGCGCCCAGCTGGCCCAGCTCCCGCCGGCCACGCTGACCGCCCTCGGGGCGGCGGCGCTGGAGGCCGACGACGACGTGGCGGTGGTCGGCGCCACCCTGGCACGGCTGGGCGGCCGGCTGGACGACCTGGCGCCGGCCGAGACCGCGGGCGTGATCGAGCTGGTCGAGGGCAAGGTGCACTGGCGCCACCCGCTGGTGCGGGCCGCGGTGCTGCACCTGCTGGACGTGGGCAGCCAGCGCGCCCTGCACCGGGCGCTGGCCGACTCCGCCACCGCCGCCGGGCGGCACGACCGCGCCCTGTGGCACCTGTCCGAGAGCGTGGTGGGGCCGGACGACGCGGTGGCGGCCCGCATGCACGAGCTGGCGGTGGCGGCGATGCGACGCGGGTCGTTCCCGGCCGCAGCGCTCGCCTTCGAGCAGTCGGCGCGGCTCACCACCGACCTGCCCACGTACTGGGAGCGCATGGTGATGACGGGCTACGCCCTGTACACCGCGGGCGACCACTACAAGGTGCAGGCCACCCTGAGCCCGGTCATCGAGACGATCGACGAGCCGGTGGCCAAGGCCAAGGTGGCCGCCGTGCTGGGCCAGGCGGAGATCTGGGTGCTGGGACCGTCGGCCGCCACGCCCCGCTTCGAGCTCCACGCCCGCGCCGTGCGCGATCTGGACCCGGGACTGGCCTCGATCCTGCTGCTGTGCGCCGCCGCGTCGCGCCTGCTGTCCCTCGACCTGCCGGGCTCGACCGCCAACGCCTACGAGTCGGCCAAGTTCGCGGCTGATGCCGGCGACACCCACCTGCAGCTGGGGGCGGCGGCCGCCAGCGCGGTGCTCGACCTGTTCAACGGCAGCGCCGAACGCATCGCCGAGCGGGTCCTGCCGATAGGTCAGATGGCGTTGGAGCTCTACACGCCCGAGACCGACTCGGACGCGGGCGAGGGCATCATCCAGCTCTGCGCCTTGGCCCAGCTCATCTGCGACGACGCCGAGTCGGCCATCGAGATGCTGCGCAAGATGATCCACCGCAGCGACGCGGCCGGGCTGGGCGGGCGGTCGATCTTCTCGCGCCTGGCGCTGGTCGAGGGCCTGTGGCGGATCGGCTGGTGGTCCGACGCGCTGGCCGAGATGAGCCAGCTCATCTCCCTGCAGCGGGCGGTGGGGCAGGGCCACCTGGTGCCCCTCGCCTACGCGCTGCTGTGCCGGCTCGAGGCCAGCATGGGCCACGACAACGAGTGCCTCAGCCACGCCGAGCAGGCCCTGGAAGCGGCGATGCGGCTGGGCCTGGCCCAGCTCGGCGTGTACGCGGTCACCGGGAAAGGCCTGCTGCACCTGGGCGCCGGTCGCTTCGACGAGGCGGCCGAGGCCTTCGACCTGGTGGCCGACGCCAACGTCGTGGTCGAGCCGGGCTGGCTGTGGTGGCAGGCCGACTACATCGAGGCGCTCGTGCGGGCCGGCCGGGTCGCCGAGGCCACGCATCAGTACGAGGTGCTGCAGGGCCAGGCCGACACCACCGGCCGCGTGTGGCCCACCGCCGCCGCGCACCGTTGCGGCGCGCTGCTGGGCGTGGGCGCGCCGGCAGAGGAGCGCTTCACGGCCGCGCTGGAGGGCTTCCGCTCGATCAGAGCCGCATTCGAGGACGCCCGCACCCTGCTGCTGCGGGGGGAGCACCGGCTGGCCGAGGGCCAGGAGGCCGCAGGAGCCCGCGACCTGGCCACCGCCCGGTCGTTCTTCGACCGCCTCGGCGCCCGGTCGTGGAGCGAGCGGGCCTCCAACGCCCGGGGCGAGGCGACCTCACGCACCCGTTCGCTGGCCTCGCGGCTCACCGAAGCCGAGCTGCGGGTCGCCCTGGCCGTGGGCCACGGGTTGTCCAACCGCCAGGCCGCCGAGCAGCTGTTCGTGAGCGTGAAGACGGTGGACTTCCACCTGCAGGGCATCTACCGCAAGCTGGGCGTCCGCAACCGCACCCAGCTGGCCGCCATCGTCCTCTCGAACTCGACGACTGCCGCCTGATCTCTAGCGGCGCACGCCGCGATTCCACACCCGGGCGAAGTCCTCGCTGGTGCGGCAGTTGACCACGTAGGCCCCCGGCACCGCGGCGGGGGCCCGATCGTACTGCTCGCCCACCTGGACGAGGCTGACCATGTCGAACCGGTTGCGCACCGCGCTCACGGCCCGCAGCTCGTTGCCGCGGGGCTGGCCGGTGACCACCCCCAGGGACACGCCGTCGTCGTCCGGGACCATGTTCACCAGGGCCGGCAGCCCGGGGTCGTCGAGCGACGCCTCCACCCCGGCCAGCAGGTCGAGCACCGCCGCGCCCGCGTCGGTGCCCCGCTCGCAGAGCGCGCTGACGCCGCCGGTGGTGGCGACGCGCAGCGGGAACCCCGCGTCGCAGGCGGCCACGCACAACGAGGCCGCGACCCGCACCGCGTCCTCGAACGACTCGCGGGTGTAGGGCGACGCGCTCGTATCGAGCACCACCATCATGCGGGGCTCGTTCGGCACCACGTTGTGGCGCACCATGAGCTGGCCCGTCCGCGCCGTCGAGCGCCAGTGGATGAGCCGCAGGTCGTCGCCGGGCACGTACTCCCGCAGCGAGTGGAAGGCGATCCCACCTTGCGGTGAGGCGAGCGACGTGGGGCCGTCCATGTCCCGGGCCCGGCCGGTGGGGACCGGCTCCACCTCGTGCACGCGGGGGTGCACGGCCAGAACCGATCGGGTTCCGTGGTCGCGGGCCACCAGCACCAGGCGCAGCGGGTCGGAGCGGGCCATGGTCAGCGGTCCGACCAGGTGCAGGCCGCGCCGGTCGGTGGGCAGGTCGTAGCTGACGGTGGTGGAGGCGCCGCGGGGGAGGCTCGGCAGCCGCACCCCGACCCGCCGGCCGCCGACCCGCTCGGTGGCCAGCATGGGCGGGCTGCGGTGGGGACCGGCGTTGGTCAACTGCAGGACCGCCACGGCCCGCTCGCCCTGCCGCACCCGGGGCGGAGTGATCTCGCGGGTGGCGATCAGCTCGGGCCGGCGCAGCAGCCACCACAGGGAGGCGGACAAGGCCAGCAGGCAGCCCACGCCGAGCGCGAGCAGCTCGGGCCAGTGGGTGAAGGCGCCCAAGGCGAGGAGCAGCGGGCCCGCGACCGCCGCAACCTTGCCCGACCCGGTGAGCACGGTGCCCTCAGACCCGGGCCCGATCCTGGGGCACGGGCACCGCCGACAGGATCGAGTCGAGCAGCGCCTCGGGGCTGTGCCCCTGGAGCTGGGCCTCGGGCCGCAGGATCATCCGGTGGGACAGCACGTTGGGGGTCACCTGCTTGACGTCCTGAGCGGTGACGAAGGGGCGCCCGCTGGCTGCCGCGACCGCCTGCGCGGCGATGGCTACGCCCAGGCTGCCGCGGGGGCTCACGCCCAGGCGCAGCTCCGGCATGCGGCGGGTGGCCGAGACCACGGCCACGATGTACTCCAGCAGCACCGGCGCCACGTAGACCTGGTGGGCCACGCTCATCATCTGCCGCATCTCGTCCACCGAGAGCACGGAGTTGAGCTGCTCGGGGGCGTAGCCGCGGATGCGGTTCTCCACGATCTCGCGCTCGGCCGCCGCCGCCGGGTAGCCCACCTCGATGCGCATGAGGAAGCGGTCGAGCTGGGCTTCCGGCAGCCGGTAGACGCCCTCGTGCTCGACCGGGTTGGAGGTGGCCATGACCATGAACGGGTGGGCGACGGGGTAGGTGGTGCCGTCCATCGTGACCTGGCGCTCGTCCATGACCTCCAGCAGCGCCGACTGGGTCTTCGGCGAGGCCCGGTTGATCTCGTCGGCCAGCACCACGTTGGCGAACACGGGACCGGGCCGGAACTCGAACTGGCGGGTGCGGTCGTCGAACACCTGCACGCCGGTCACATCGGTGGGGAGCAGGTCGGGGGTGAACTGGATGCGGCGCATGGTGGCGCCGATCGAGCTGGCCACGGCCTTGGCCAGGGAGGTCTTGCCCACGCCGGGCACGTCCTCGATGAGGAGGTGCCCCTCGGCGAACATGCACACCAGGGCGGCCCGCACGACCTCGGGCTTGCCGCGGATGAACGTCTCGACGTTGCGCGCCAGGGTCTCGTAGCGGTCGGCGAACCACTCCACCTGACCCGCGGCGCCGTTACCAGAGGGATCCATCGCGCCAGCATGCGCAGCGTCACCCGGGGGTCACACCAGGCGAATTCCCGGTTCGGAACCGGGGAATCTCCCGGGGCGATCCGGCGTGGCCGCAGGCACGCTCGACGGAGAAATGCGTGAACATTGCTGCGACGAGATGCGCCGCCACCTCGAAGTAGGCGATGTTCCGGCGGCGGCTGCCGCCCCGGGACGTCACGTCGTCTACGACACGGTGTTCGACGAGTACTGCCTGGTCCGTGAGGGCGGGCTCGATGCCGCGCCCATCAGCCACTGCCCGTGGTGCGGGTCGGTGCTCCCCGAGTCCAAGCGGGACCTGTGGTTCGCGGAGCTGGCCATCCGAGGGTTCACCGCCGACGATCCCGGGCTCGACGAGGCCTTCCGCACCGATGCGTGGTGGCGGCAGGGCGTCCCGCCCTACCCATCCGATGGCGACGGGGCCGGTGCGCAGCTCTCTCCGGGCCTCGGGATGCGCGGGTTGCTGCCCGGGGACCGGGCGCTCGGTGAGGCCGCGTCGGGCGACCCGCTGGGCGACGCCCTGTCGTGAGCGAGCTTGTCGAGCGAACCAGAAACACAGTGCGTTACTCGGCCCCGTGGGCCGAGTGGTCATTGCGAGCAGCCTTGAGGCTGCGACAATGAGCTATGCCGTCGGCATCGACGTCGGCACCACCTTCAGTGCGGCCGCCACCTGGCGCGACGGGCGGGCCGCCACGGTGGGGCTGGGCGACCGGGCCGCCACCGTGCCGTCCGTCCTGTTCCTCCGGGAGGACGGGGTCATGCTGGTGGGCGACGCCGCGGTCCGCCGGGCGGTGGCCGAGCCCCTGCGGGTGGTGCGCGAGTTCAAGCGCCGGGTGGGCGACTACGTGCCCGTCGTACTCGGCGACCGGCACTTCAGCGCGGCCGAGCTCACCGCCCAGGTGGTCCGATGGGTGGCGGGCAAGGTGGCCGAGCGCGAGGGCGGCCCGCCCGACTATGCGGTGCTCACCCACCCCGCGGCCTGGGGCCAGCACCGGCTCACGCTGCTGGCCGACGCGGCGGCGGCCGCGGGGCTGCCCCAGGCCGGCCTGCTGCCCGAGCCGGTGGCCGCCGGCCTCTACTACGCCTCGCAGCAGCGGGTCCCGGCCGGGGCGCTGATCGCCGTCTACGACCTGGGGGGCGGCACTTTCGACGCCACCCTGCTGCGCAAGACGGCCACGTCGTTCGAACTCATCGGCGCGCCGCGGGGCGACGACCGGCTGGGCGGCGTGGACGTGGACGAGATGGTGCTGGACCACGTGGTCCAGTCCATGGGGCCGCGCTGGCCCGACACAGCCGACGACGACCCCGTGCTGCTGGCCGCGCTGGCCCAGGTGCGGGCCGCCGCCGTGGACGCCAAGGAGGCGCTGTCCGCCGACACCCAGGCCACGGTGCCCGTGATGCTGCCCGGGTGCACGGGCGAGGTGCTGATCGCCCGGTCGGAGCTCGAGCGCATGGTGGGCCCGGTCGTGCTGCGCACCGTCGACCTGGTGCGCCAGGTGTGCAGCTCGGCCGACGTGGCTGCGGACGAGCTCGACGCGGTGCTGCTGGTGGGCGGGGCCAGCCGCATGCCGCTGGTGGCGGAGCTGGTCACCAGCGAGCTGGGCCGGCCGGTGGTGGTGGACGCTCACCCCAAGTACGCGGTGTGCCTGGGTGCGGCCATCGCCGCCGCCGCCCGGCTGGAGGGCCGGGCCGAGGCCCCGGCCGCGGTCCCGCCTCCCCCACCGCCGCCAGTGCTCGCGCCGGCGGCCGAGCCCGACGCGCCGGTCGCCATCGCCGCCGACCTGGACCGGGCCGAGCTGACCGCCCCCAGCGACATGCGACTGCCCCGGTCCCGGCGGCTGCCGATGACGCCGATCACGCTCACCGACCGGGACGACAAGTTGGTGGTCCGCATCGGCGGCGACGACGGCCACGGGCGCCGGGAGCAGAGCCGGGTGGCGGTGCTGGCGGCGGCGGCCGCCGTGGTGGTGGTGGCCGCGCTGGCGGCCGTGGTGGCCTGGGGCCCCGGGTCGGGTGACGGGTCACCCGGGGGCCCGCCCGCGGCGGACGGGGCCACCACCACCGTCGAGGCCCCGCCCGAGGCCGCAGGCACCGCCCGCCTGGCCGGCGGTCCGGTCCCGGTCGCCGCGGCCCCTGAGGCCATGCTGGGCGCGGCCGCCCTCGACGGCTCCCACCTGGTGGCGGTGGGCACCGTGGGCGGGACCCGGCCGACGGCCTGGGAGTCGGTCGATGCCGGCGCCACCTGGTCCCCGGCGTGGACCGGCGATGCCGGCACGGCGGCCGGCGTCACCGCCGGTCCCGGAGGCCTGGTGGCGGTGGGCTGGACCGGCGGCGAGGACGAGGCCGGCGTTCCGACCCAGGCCGCCGTCTGGCGCTCGCCCGATGGCTCGGCCGGCGGCTGGGCGCCCGTCTCCGCCCGCGGCCTGGAGGGCGCGGCGGCCCTGCACGACGTGGTGACCGACGGCGCGGGCCTGGTGGCCGTCGGCCGGGACGTGAACGACGACGCGGACGACGGCGACGGAGGCGTCTGGCGCTCCGACGACGGCGAGACCTGGCGGCGCGCCGCCACCGCGGGCCTGGGCGGGCCCGGGCGCCAGGAGCTGCACCGGCTGGTCCGTCTGGCCGACGGGCGCTGGCTGGCCCTGGGACGCCAGATGCGGGGCGCCCAGATGACCCCGGCCGTGTGGACCTCGCCCGACCTGTCGACCTGGACCGAGACCGACGGGTACCCGTCGGATCCGGGCGGGGTCCCCAGCGTTTGGGGCCTGGCCGTGCTCGAGGACGGCGCGGTGGTCGCGGCCGGCTCCCGCCCCGCGCTTCCGGGTGACCCGGCCGGTGCGGAGTCGGCGCTGTGGCTGGCCACGCCGGACGGGCTCGACGCCTGGCGGCCACTCGATCTCACACCCGACAGCCTGGGCACGGGCCCCGGCGACCAGCAGGTCCGCGCCCTGGTCGGCGGCGCCGCGGGCCTCGCGGCGGTCGGCATCGACGGCGACGCGGCCGCCGGCTGGGCCCTCAGCGTCACCCGCTGAAGTGAACTGCGTTGCCCGAATGGGCCGCACTTGTGGCACCAACGCGTGCCCGTTGAGCGGACGTTGAGTGCCCGTGGAGGCACGGATGGGACAGTCATCGGGCACGGCCGGGGAAGCCGATCGAGAGAATGGAGTCGCGGTGTCCGTTCGCATCCCTGTCCTGGTCCAGGCCGACGATCCGGTCTCACGCTCCGGCGTCGAGGCCCAGCTGCGTGGCCAGCCCGGCATCGAGGTCCGCTTGCACGACGCCGGTGCCCCCGGCGACGCCACGGTCGCCATCGTGGTGGTCGACGAGGTCGACGAGGCCGCAGCCCAGTCCATCCGCGCCCTCGGGCGCTCCGGTGTCCAGCGGGTGCTGGTGGTGGCCGGCCGGCTCGACGACGCCGCGGTGCTGACGGTCACCGAAGCCGGCGCCTGCGGCCTGCTGCGCCGCGCCGACGCGGTGCCCGAGCGGCTGGTCCCGGCCATCCAGGCCGCCGCCGCGGGCGACGGTACGGTCCCCCCCGATCTGCTGGGCCGCCTGCTCCAGCAGATCGGCCGGCTGCAACGTCAGGTGCTGCACCCCCGAGGCCTCACCTTCGGCGGCCTGACAGACCGGGAGGTCAAGGTCCTCAAGCTGGTGGCCGACGGCTGGGACACCTCGGAGATAGCCGACAACCTGTCGTACTCCGAGCGCACCGTGAAGAACATCATCCACGACGTCACCAGCCGCCTGCAGCTCCGCAACCGCTCCCACGCCGTCGCCTACGCCCTACGCCAGGGCCTGATCTAGCGACCCCAGCCACCGCCGCAGCACAGGTAGGTAGCCTACCTATCCGAGTGGGTGGGGGCCGAGAGCGCTAGGCGAGGGCTTGGTCGGAGACGCCCACGCCCAGCTCGCGGAGCATGGCGTGGTAGCGCTCGTTGCTGCGGGTGGCGGCGGCGAGGTCGCCGGTGCGCTCCTGCGCGTCCACCAGCAGGCGCCAGAGGCCGTCGTGGTAGCGGTCGATGTCGAGCCCGCGGGCGCAGGCGGCGGCCGCCACGTCGTGGCTGCCCACACCCAAGGCCGTCTCCGCCACCAGCAGGGCGACCTCGGCGGCATCGGCGGCGGCCTGGCGGCGGAGCTCGACGACCCAGTCGGCCGGGCCCTCTTCGGGCAGCAGGTCGCCGCCGTAGGCGATCAGCGCCCGGTCGCCGGCGTCGAGGACCATGGCCTCGTCGCCCGAGCGGGCCGCGTCGCGGGCCTCGTCGCGGGCGGACGCGAACACGGCCACGTCGGCACAGGACACATCGGGCAGCGCCAACACGTAGGCCGGGCCCTCGCGGCGGAGCAGCGCGCCGCCGCCCGGCCGGTGGTCGTCCAGCAACCGCCGGACCGACGACACCGCCACCTGGAGGTTGCGCTTGCCCGAGGCGGCGTCGAGGTCGGGCCACAAGGCCTCCACCATGCTCTCGGCATGCACCGGACGCCCGCCGCGGGCGGCCAGCAGGCGCAGCGCCGAGCGGGCCCGCGGCTTGACCGCCGAGACGTCGACCGGCCGGCCGTCCAGCTCCAGCTGGAAGCGCCCCAGGCAGCGCACCCGCAGCCCGGGGCCGCTGTCCCGCACCGGCCGCGGGGCGACCGCGGCCACCGCCACGCCCGCCGGGAGCACCGGCACGTCCACGCCCCAGCGGTAGCGCAAGGTCTCGGCCCGCGCGTCCAGCTCGCGCGCCTCGTCGGCGGGGACGAGCTCGGCCTGGACCATGATCGCCCACACCTGGGCGCCCGGCACCTCGGCCACGGCTGCATCCCGCTCGGCCGCCCGGGCCACCTCCAGCGCCCGGCTGTCACCGGCGCGGGCCATGGCGGTGGCCAGCCAGGCCCGGCACCAGCACTCGATGGCGCCCGCCTCGAGGCGCCGCAGCCGGTCGCACAGCCCCACCAGCTCGCCCACCGGCGCGCCGCCGGTCGCCAACGAGCCGAGCACCGCGAAGAACCGCCCGGCGACCCCGCCCCACGGGTCACCCTGGGCCTCGCACTCCTCGGCCACCTCGATCGCCCGCGGCCAGCCTTCGCCGCCGGCCAGTCCGGCCGCGCCCCGGGCCAGCGCCGACAGCCACGGGACGTCGGCCAGCTCGACCAGCTCGGCCAGGTCGTCCAGCTCGCCGGCCACCGGCCGCGCCGCGAGCGCGTGCACCGCGGTCAGCGCCAGCCGGGCCGCGGCGGCCAGGGGCAGCGGCGCCTCGGGGTCGTCGGCCAGGGCCCCGAGCAGCTGCGAGGCCTCGACGAGCCGTCCGGCGAGAGCCGCCCCGACCGCAGCCACGAACGCCGCGCCCGCCTGCTCGCCGGTCCCGTTCTCCTCGGCGTCGCGCGGCTGGGGGTCGACGCCGGCCACCACGGCCGCGCCCACGATGGTGCCCTCCAGCGCGACTCCGCCGGCGGGCCGCCGCTCGGCCAGGTCCTGGACCGGGCGGGTGCGCACCACCGCCCGCAGCCGGCCCGCCCAGCCCGACGGCTCGGGGGCCGCGGGATCGAGCCAGGCGACGATGGCGGCCCGCTCCCGCCCGCAGGTGTCGCGGGCCGCGGTGCCCACGGCCAGGGTCTCAGCCCGCTGGTAGAGGTCGAGCGCGACGGCGAGACGCCCGCTGGCCGCGGCCCGGCGAGCCGTGGCCATCATCACCCAGGGGTCCTCTTCCACCAGCCCCGCGGGCAGCCAGTCGAGCCACGACTTCTCGTCGTCGGCCAGCTCCGCGCCCCCGGTCGCCACCACCCGGCCCACGGACGCCCAATCGCCCGACCAGCAATAGGCGCGCAGGGCGTCCATGACCCAGCCACCATCCTCCAGCAACGCCGCGGCACGGCGGCCCCACTCCTTGGCCTGGCGCTCCCCGTCCCGCTCCACCAGCCGGTTCTCCAGGTAGCCGCGGAAGACCTCGTGGTAGCGGTAGACCGGCTCGTCCTCGTCGAGGCGGGTGACGAACACCTGGCGCGCCTCCAGCTCGGCGAGCAGCCGCAGCGCGTCATGGGACTCCCGCAGGCTGTTGCACAGCGCCGGGGTCAGCCGCCCGAGCACGCTGGTGTCGATCAGGAAGTCGCGTTGGCCGTCGGGCAGCTCGTCCAGCACGTTGCCCGAGAGGTACTCACGGATGAGCTTGGACCGGGCCGGCAGGGCGGCCACGGCCCGGCGCCGCTCGCTGGTGTGCTTGCCCCGGGTGGCCAGGTGGAACAGCTGGAGGCCGGCGGCCCAGCCCTCCAGGCCCCGGGCCAGGCGGGCCAGGTCGGCGGGCGGCAGGGGCTCGCCGTAGACGTCGGCGAACAGCCGCTCGACCTCCCACGACCGGAAGCGCAGGTCGTCGGGGCCGATCTCGCCCAGCGCGCCCGACACCCGCAGGCGCGACAGGTTCCAGGCGGGGGCCTGCCGGCAGGTGGCCGCCACCACCAGCCAGGGCGGCGCCAGCTCCACCAGCCGGCCGAGCGTGGCCTCGGCCGGCGTGCCCGCCACCACGTGCAGGTCGTCCAGGGCCAGCACCACCCGCTCGGCGGACACCCGCTCCAGCGCGTCGGCCGCCTCCTCGGCGGACGACCAGGCCGCGCCCGCGTCCGGGTCGAGCGACTCCACCACGCTGGCCAGCGCCTGGGCCAGGTGGCCGAGCAACGTCGCCTCCCGCCGGTCGCCGGCGTCGAGGTGGTACCAGGCGGTGGGCTCGGTCAGGCCCGCGGTGTACTGCGCCAGCAGCGTGGTCTTGCCACACCCCGCCGGTCCCGTCACCAGCACGAGCCGGTGGTCGCCGGCCGCGGCCAGGGACCGGAGCAGTCGCTCGCGAGGTAGGGCCCGCACCTGGGGCGGCCGCATCCGAGCCCGCGGGACCACCCCGGGTAACTGAGACAGCTCGCCCTCGTAGGTGGGAGTTCCGCCTGGTGACTCCATTCCGCCTCCGCGCAGGCCCGAGCCGCCGTTACCCCCGGACGTCAGACTATCCCCAATCATGGCCGATAAGAGTTCGGAGTCCTCCGCGCCCCAGGATGGGAGATTTGTGTCGAAGGACCCCGTGCCCGCTCGTCGTCATGGGTGACCGGGCGACCGCCGCCCGGCCCCGAAATGGAGGGACGATGCAGTACCTCGCAATCTTGGGCAGCGACCCGTCGCTGTCGCCCGAGCCCGGCACCCCCGAGTTCGAGGCCCGCTCCCAGGGCTACATGCGCTTCGGCGAGCGGGCGGCCTCGTCCATCAGGGGTGGCGCGGCCCTCGAGGACGCCCAGACCGCGGCCACCATCCGGCCTGGTGACGGCGGCCCGCTGGTCACCGACGGGCCCTACGCGGAGACGACGGAGGCCATCGCCGGGTTCTACGTCCTGGAGACCGACACGCTCGACGACGCCATCGAGCTGGCACGCGAGATCCCCGCCGCCTCGGCCGGCTGGGTGACCCTGCGCCCGCTGGCCGGCTGGTGGCCCTATGACCACGAGCAGACCGGCGCGCGCTTCCTGGCCATGGCCTACGGCAAGGAGACCCCCACCGACCAGCCCGGCACCCCCGAGTGGGAGAAGGCGGGCGAGGCGCACATGGCCTTCGTGGCCGGCGCCGGCCCAGCCGTGCTGGCCGGCGGCGCGCTCCACCCCGGCACCATGGCGACCACGGTCCAGGTGCGGGACGGAGACGTGATCGTCAGCGACGGCACCCTGGGCGAGGCCGGCGAGCTGGCGGCCCCCCTCTACATGTTCCAGGCCGCCGACCGGGACGCGGCCGTCGAGCTGGCCAAGGGCATCCCCAACGACCCCGGGCACACCATCGAGGTCCGGCCGGTGTGGGAGAGGCCCTGACCTCCGCATCCGACGCCGTAGAGCGGGCGTTCCGAGAGGAGTCCGGGCGGGCGCTGGCCACGCTCGCCCGGCTGCTCGGCGACCTGGGCGCGGCCGAGGACGCGGTGCAGGAGGCGTTCGTGGAGGCCCTGCGCACCTGGCCGGAACGGGGCATCCCCGACCGGCCCGGGGCCTGGATCACCACCACCGCCCGCAACCGGGCCATCGACCGGGCCCGGCGTGAGGCGGACCGGGGGGTCCGAGAGCAGGCGGCGGCGCCACCCTCCCCCGTGGCGCCACCCCCCGACCCCGAAGTGGAGCCCGTGGACGACGACCAGCTGCGCCTCATCTTCACCTGCTGCCACCCCGCGCTGGCCCCCGCCGCCCAGGTGGGACTGACGCTGCGGCTGGTGTGCGGGCTCCAGACCGCCGAGATCGCCCGGGCGTTCCTGCAGCCCGAGCCCACCGTGGCGCAGCGCCTGAGCCGGGCCAAGGCCAAGATCCGCACCGCCCGGATCCCCTTCCGGGTGCCGCCGGCCCACCTGCTGCCCGAGCGGCTGCCGTCCGTGCTGGCCTGCGTGTACCTCGTGTTCACGGAGGGCTACGCGGCCACCGGCGGCGACGCGCTGATCCGCCACGAGCTGTGCGACGAGGGCGTGCGCCTGGCCCGCCGGGTGGTCGGGCTCATGCCCGACGAGCCCGAGGCCCGGGGCCTGCTGGCGCTGATCCTGCTGCAGGACAGCCGGCGGTCCGCCCGCCTGTCGCCCTCCGGTGACCTGGTGCTGCTGGAGGACCAGGAGCGCGGGCGCTGGGACCGTGAGCGCATCGCCGAGGGCCTGGCCCAGCTGGACCGGGCCTGGCGGCTGGGCCCGCCGGGCCCCTACCGGCTGCAGGCGGCCATCGCCGCCGAGCACGCCCGGGCCGAGTCGTGGCCCGATACCGACTGGCCCCGGATCGTGGAGCTGTACGCGGCGCTGGCCGAGCGGGCGCCGTCGCCGGTGGTGGAGCTGAACCGGGCAGTGGCGGTCTCGTTCGCCGAAGGGCCCGAGGCCGGGCTGGCGGTCCTCGACGCCGTGGCCGCCGACCCTCGGCTGGCCCGCGGCCACCAGCTTCCCTCCATCCGGGCGGACTTCCTGCGCCGGCTGGGCCGCCGCGAGGAGGCGGCCACCGACTACCGCACCGCGCTCGCCCGGGCCCGCACCGGTCCCGAACGGGCCTTCCTCACCCGGCGGCTGGAAGCGCTCAGCCCTCCAGCAGGGCCAGCGCCTCGTCCACGCTGAGCGACCCCGGCGGTCGGCCCTCGGCCGCGAACTGGACCGCGAGGCGCTGGAACAGCTCGTTGGCCGGTGTGCGCACATTGTGGAGCCGGCCCAGCAGGACGATCTCGCCGTTGAGGTAGTCGGCCTCGATGCTGCCCTGGCCCCGGGCCAGGCTCTGCCACGACGAGCCCCCCTCCCGGCGGATGCCCTCGATGGGCTTCATGCGGAGCAGCTCGCCCCGACGCTCCCGATCCTCGTCCCCCGACACCGGGTCAATGCCGGCCGCCGCGAGGGCCGCAGCGCCCTCCTCCATGACCAGGCCATAGAGCGGGCCGCGCCGGGCCTCGCCCCCGCACACCGCCTCCACCGCGTTGCCCAGGTTCAGCAGCAGCTTGCGGTACTTCCAGCGCATGATGTCGGCCCTCGCCACCGACTCGAACCCCGCGCCGGACAAGGCCTCGGCCATGGCAGTGGCGGTGGCGTCCACTCCCGACGGGTAGCGGCCGAGGTCGAGCAGGCCACTCAGCCCCGCGGAGTGGCAGAGGACCACTCCCGGCTCCAGGTGGGTGGCGGGCAGCATGACGGACACGCCGTACACGTCGGGGAAGCACCGCAGCGCCTTGCGCTCGTTCTCCACCCCGTTCTGGGCGCACACGACCGCGACGCCGGCGGGCGCGGCCCGGCGCAGATCCTCCAGGGCCGCCTCGGTGTGCTGGCCCTTCATGGCCAGCACCACCACGTCGCCGGCCGCCAGCCCGGCCTCGACCGGATCGCCGACTGCGGGAATGGGGAGCGTGGCGGTCCCGCCCGGGGCGGCCAGCGTCAGGCCGCGGTCCTGCAGGGCGCGGAGATGCTCGCCCCGCGCGATGAGGGTCACAGCATGGTCCGCCTGGAACAACCGGCCGCCGATGACGCCTCCGACGGCACCGGCCCCGTAGATGATGAAGCGCATGTAAACAGCCTGCCTTAGTCCGACTAACATTCGCTTTAGCACTGAGGGGGAACGTGATGGGGGTACCGCACCACGCCGCCAGGACGGGCATCGCCCTGGCGCTGATCCTCGCGGCCTGCTCCGGTGGAGGCGGCGACGACGCCGGTGACGATCGGGACGAGCCGGCCGCCACCACCACTACCACTGAACCGGTGGCCCTGCCCGCGGACTACGAGGGCTACACCAGCGCCGTCTACGGCGACGACGCCAACTGGCTGTGCCGCCCCGACCGCCCGGACGATGCCTGCACGCAGGACCTCGACGCCAGCGCGATCGAGCCCGACGGGTCGGTGGAGACGGTGACGCACGAGGCCGCGGAGGACCCGGGGATCGACTGCTTCTACGTCTACCCCACCGTCTCGCGCGACCCGGGCACCAACAGCGACATGGCCGTCGGCGCGGAGGAGACCAACGTCGTCTACAACCAGGCCGCCCGGCTCACCTCCACCTGCCGGGTGTTCGCCCCGATGTACCGCCAGGTCACGCTGGCCATGATCACCGGCGGGGCGCCGCCACCCGAGCCGGGCGTCTCGCCCTTCGCCATGGCGTACGGCGACGTGGTCGACGCCTTCAAGTCCTACATCGCCAACGACAGCGACGGCCGCGGCTTCGTGCTGATCGGCCACTCCCAGGGCGCGGGCCTGCTGGAGCGGCTCATGGAGGACGAGATCGACGACGAACCGCTGCTGCGCGACCGGCTGGTGGCCGCGTACATCCTCGGCGCGGCCGTGCACGTCCCCCAGGGCGAGGTGGTCGGGGGCGACTTCGACAACATCCCGGTGTGCGAGGCCGACGACCAGACCGGCTGCGTCGTGTCGTACTCCTCGTTCCGGGCCGCGGCCCCGCCCTCGGCCGGCACATTCTTCGGTGCCAGCAACGAGGTCGGCCCCGCGGCCTGCGTCAACCCGGCGGCCCCTTCCGGCGGTTCGGGCACGCTGCACCCGTTCTTCCTGGCGGCCAACTCCCAGCCGTTCGCCGACCCGGCGCGCACGGGCGAGATCACCACGCCGTTCGTCACCTACCCCGATTTCGTCGAGGCGGAGTGCCAGAGCCAGGACGGCTATAGCTGGTTGTCCTTGACCGTCGACGGCGATCCCGCCGACCCTCGCACCGACGACATCCGGGGCGACCTGCCCGGCGGGTGGGGCATGCACCTGATCGACGTCAACGTGGCCATGGGCGACATCGAGGCCCTGGTCAGCAGCCAGGCGGAGGCCTATCTGGGATGAGAGCGCGACACGCCGCCGCCCTCCTCGCCGTGGCGCTGGTGGCCGCCGCCTGCTCGGGCGACGACGACTCCGCGAGCCGCGACGACGCCGGGAACACCACCACGACCACCGAAGCGGTCGCCCTCCCGGCCGGCTACGAGGGCTACACCAGCGAGCTCTACGCGGACGACGCCAACTGGCTGTGCAAGCCGGGCATCGCCGACGACGTGTGTTCCCGCGACCTCGACACCACCTCGGTGTCGGCCGACGGGTCGACCCAGGTGGTCCCGCACGAGGTGGCGGACGACCCGGCCATCGACTGCTTCTACGTCTACCCCACCATCAGCGGCGACCCCGGCCCCAACAGCGACCTGGTGCCGGCCGAGGAGCAGGAGATCAACACCGTCTACAACCAGGCGGCCCGGCTGACCTCGTCCTGCCGCGTGTTCGCCCCCGTCTACCGCCAGCTCACCCTGAGCATGATCGGGGGCGGCGGCCCGGCTCCCGCGCCCGGCACCGATCCCCGGGCGGTCGCCTATGGGGATGTGGTCGACGCCTTCAAGTCCTACATCGCCAACGAGAGCGACGGCCGGGGCTTCGTGCTGATCGGCCACTCGCAGGGTGCCGGCCTGCTGGAGCGGCTGATGGAGGACGAGATCGACGACGAACCCCTGCTGCGCGACCGGCTGGTGGCGGCCTACATCCTCGGCTCGACGGTGCACGTGCCCGAGGGCGCGGTGGTCGGGGGCGACCTCGACAACATCCCGCTGTGCGAGGCCGACGACCAGACCGGCTGCGTGGTGACCTACTCGACCTTCCGGGCCTCGGATCCGCCGGACGCCGGCTCCTTCTTCGGGCGCACCGACGACGTCGGCCCGGCAGGCTGCGTCAACCCCGCCGACGTGTCCGGCGGCGGACCGGCCGCCCTGCACCCGTACATCCTGGTGGACGGCCAGCCGAACGGGATCCTGGGCGGCTCGCTCCAACCTTTCGCGGACCCGGCCCGCACCGCCGAGATCGAGACGCCCTGGGCCACCTATCCGGACATGCTCGACGGGCAGTGCCAGAGCGACGGCCAGTTCACCTACCTGGCGCTGACCGTCAACGGTGACCCGGCCGACGCCCGCATCGACGACATCAAGGGCGACATCCCGGGCTGGGGCCTGCACATCATGGACGCCAACATCGCCATGGGCGACATCGAAACCCTGGTGGCCAGCCAGGCGGCCGCCTACGCGGGCTGACCGGCGCGGCGGGCGACGAACTCGACGATCTCCGGGAGCGACGGGTCGTACCCGTCGTCGGTGCTGACCGCCAGGACGGGAAAGTCGAACGCCGTCCGCATCTGCGCGGTGACCGCGGCCATGTGGGCCGTCGCCTGCGTCACGTGCTCGTCGATCGCCTCGTACCCGAGCGCCGCCAGCACCGGTGGCCGGCGCAGCAGGAGGTCCGCCTGCTCACGGGCGGCCCGCCGGGCCGGGGCGTCGTCACACCAGGTCCGCACGCCGACGCAGTGCGCGACGCTGGTGATCCGCTCCAGATCCTCGGGTCGATCGTCGCGGACCACGTACTCGACCACGCAACTCACGCCGAGCCCCGCCAGCGTCTCGACGAGACTGAGGAACGTCCCGGTCGCGTCGTCTCGGGGCGGAGGCAGTC
The DNA here is from genome assembly GCA_035649455.1 of Acidimicrobiales bacterium. GTDB lineage: Bacteria > Actinomycetota > Acidimicrobiia > Acidimicrobiales > VFJN01 > ZC4RG19. Next base: position 9,088 of record DASRJN010000672.1, on the reverse strand, counting down.
CCGGCCGGTCGCCCCACGCGCCAGCCGTGAAGTAGAGCCCGGTCCGCACGTCGTCGCGGGCCAGGAAGGGGATCCGGAGCGACCGCGCCAGCCTGGTCCCGAGCTCCGTCTTCCCGCTGCCGGGCTCGCCCACCATGAGGATCACGGTCGGCCGCCGCTCCCGGGAGCCGGGCACTAGCTCGGCTGGCTCTCGATGACCACCTCGCGGGTGGGGACGCGCCAGCCCACGTACCAGGTGCCGATGGCGCCGGCCACCAGGATGGCGACGCCGATGGGTACGCCCACGGCCCAGGCGCTGAGGCTGCAGGCCGCCACCATCATGGTGATGGCGATGACCTTGGCCCGGCGGGGCATGCCCAGGCCGGCGCGGTAGTCGCGCACCATGGGTCCGACGGTGGGCAGGTCCAGCACCCAGCGCTCGAAGCGGGGGCTCGACCGGGCGAAGCAGGCGGCGGCCAGCACGAAGAACCCGGTCGTCGGCAGGCCGGGGACGATGATCCCGATGGCGCCCACCACCACGGCCAGGCACCCGACGGTGAGGAAGGCCGCGCGCTTGAGCAAGCCCTACCCGAGCACGCTGGCCAGGTCCTTGGCCATCAGCACCAGCAGCAGCGAGATCACGGTCAACGCCAGGGCGGTGTAGGCCCAGCGCCAGCGGTGGTCGGCCGCCCAGAACCGGCGGATCGTCAGCACGTTGCAGACGATGGCCACGATGCCGATGGGGATGCCGATGATCGGGCCCACCCCGGCGGCGAACCCCAGCACGGGCGCCACGAAGGGCAGGACGATGTAGGTCAGGATGCAGCGCGTCGCCGACACCATGATCGACGTCGAGAAGGCCCGCTGGGCCGCGCCTTCGGAGGCTACGGGACCGTCGGGGATGCGGAGCAGGCGCCGCATGGCGACGTCGGCCGCAGGGCGTGGAGCGGTGGCCACGTCTTGCACGAGCGAAAGGCTACGCGGTCCCGGCACGATCCGCCCAAGTCCGACGATCGACCCTGGTCAGATGGACTTTTGGCCCAACTTTGGCCTTGGCCCGAGACAGCCGGGTGAACACCGGGCTACGGTCTCGGGAACGGCAGCAGGAAGTGTCGGCTCTTTCGAGAGAGGGCATGAATGAGCAACCGTCACCGCACCAGTGAAGTGGTCCTCCCGCATCACGAGGAGCGCCGGGTCCAAGCTCGCTCCGAACGTCACCGGGTGAACACCGCCCTGGCCGATGTCACCGGCCAGATCCACGGCGGTTGTGAGCCCGACGACGTCATCGAGCCGGGCGTGGCCTTCCGCTCCGAGCGGCACCACGATCCCGAACGGGGCCGTCCGTCGACACGACGGCGGCGTCACTGGAAGCTCAAGATGTGGAAGCGGCGCACGGCGACCCGCCGAGCCAAGGCAGCTATAGCGAAATACACCGGCTGAGCCGGTCACAACTCAATCGTTCGCACGGGGAAGGGCGATGTCGTTGATGTCGTCCAGGTCGGTGGCGCCCGGGTCCCGGTAGCACGAGTCCGTGACGGCCGTGCCCTCGCCGCTGAGGTACTGGATCGACAGCGCCTCGTACGTGCGGTCCGGGTGCTCGGGGTCGCGCCGCTCCAGGAAGCTGGACAGGCGGTCGTCCAGGGCGGCGCGGGTGTCCTCGTCGCTCGCGCCGACGGTCGGCGCCACCACGTCGATGTCGGCTGCGGGCACGCTGAGCTGTCCGGCCAGCTGGTCCCGCACGTAGGCCAGGAACTCGCGCGTGCGGAACTGCTCGAGTTGATCGCTCGGGCAGGGGGAGGCTGCGGCCGCAGTCTCCACCGCGCCCGACACGAAGCTCACGAACTCACCGTGGAAGTCATTGGGCGTGTCGTCCTGCTGGAAGGCGGCATCGTTCTCGGCCGTGTGGGTCAACGTGGTGCCGCACACGAACAGCTCGCCCATGTCGAAGGTGACCGCCGGCCCGTCGTCGCCGCGCTCGGTCGAGATGGTGCCGCTGGCGCAGTAGTCGACGGCGACGTGCAGCTTGGCGGGCGCGCCGCGGTCGGCGGGATCGGCCACGCTGGAGGTGCCATTGGTGGACTGGAAGTCGCCGTTGATGAGCCAGCCCGAGCGGTCGTGGTTCTGCTTGGCCTTGACCGACACGATTGCCTCGCCGTCACCCACGTCGATGAGGAACCGCTCCGACGCGCTGCGGGCTTGCTGGCCCTCGTAGATCACGTCGCCCCGGGGCGCGGGGTCGCTGCGCCCGCCGTCGAGCCACCCGGGCAGGTCGAACAGGTTGGCGACCCGCCCGATGGCCACCAGGACCACCACCAGGCCCACCGCCGCCAGGATGGTTACGACGCGGCCGCCGCCGAGCGGCGTCCAGCGCCTACCCCTCGGTTGGTCCGCTTGTCCCAGCATCCCGGCTCCTTCCGTAGTGTCGTGGCAGGACTACCCCGCGCGCGAGCGCGCGATGCGCGACCCGTGACCTATCCGCGCGCGTTCTAAGGTCCCGCCATGAACATCGGGCTGCCGTGGTCGGCGCCCTTGGCCGGGCGGCTGGACGAGCACGTGGTCGAGAGCGAGGCGTTGCGGGGCAACCCGTTGGGTGACCCCCACCAGCGCCCGCTGTGGGTGTACACCCCGCCCGGGTACGAGGGCGGGAGCGACCGCTATCCAGTGGTGTACACCCTGACCGGCTTCACCGGGCACGTGGCCATGTGGCGCAACCGCACGCCGTTCCGCCAACCGTTCCTCGAGACGGCCGACGCCGTGCTGTCGTCGGGCTCGTGCCCGCCGGTGATCGTGGTCTACGTCGACGCCTGGACCGCGCTGGGTGGCAGCCAGTACGTCGACTCACCCGGCATCGGGCGCTACCACACCTACCTCTGCCGCGACATCGTGGGCTGGGTCGACCGCCACTACCGCACGCAGGATGACCCGGCGCACCGGGCGGTCATGGGCAAGTCGAGTGGCGGCTACGGCGCCATGGTCACGGCCCTGTGGCGGCCCGACCTGTTCGGCGCCCTCGCCACCCACGCCGGCGACGCGTTGTGGGAGGTGTGCCACAGCCCCACCTTCCCGGCACTGGTCAGGACACTGCGGGACGACTACGGCGGCTCGTACGACCGCTTCTGGGCCGACTTCGGGTCCCGGGTGCCGCTGTCCAAGGACACCGACGCCGACCTGGTGGAGATCTGGGCCTACGCCGCTGCCTACTCGGCCGACGAGGACGGCCACGTCCACCTGCCCTTCGACACCGCCACCGGGGCGGTGATCCCCGAGGTGTGGGACCGCTGGCTGGCCTACGACCCCGTCCGCATCGCGGCGGCGCGGCCCGACGCCGCCCGCGGCCTGAAGGCGGTCTGGATCGACGCCGGCACCCGCGACGAGTGGTACCTGGACCTCGGCGCCACCGCCTTCCGCGACGCGCTGCTGGCGGCGGGGTTGCCCGGCGAGCGCATGCGCTTCGAGCTGTTCCCCGCCGCCCACGGCGGCATCGACTACCGCTACCCGCTGGCGCTGGCCTGGCTGGCCGAGCGCCTCGACGCCTGACGCCGGCCGAAGCGCCGGCGGGCCGCGACGCCCTCGCGCAGGAAGCGGCGCACCGCCTCCTCGTGTCGGACCGTGAGCTTGGCCCCGTCCCGGTCGACCACGTCGAAGCGGTCGATGACCAGGTCGTCCTCCGTGTGGAGATCGGCCGCCAGCACATCCACCCCGGCGGCGCCGAAGGCGGCGGCCACGTCGTGGAGCAGGCCGGGGCGATCCGGCGCGCGCACCTCGCACACGCTGTGCCAAGGCGAGGCGTGGTGGTCGAAGCCGACGTCGGCGTCCGGCAGCGGCTGGGACACCGGCGCCTCGCCCAGCTGGTCCGTCACCGCCGCGGTCAGGGCGGCGGTGTCCGGCGGTGCGGCGGACCGGACGGTGAAGGTCTCGATGGCGGCGCCGTCGTCCCACGTCGCCACCACGGCGTCGGCCACCGCCAGGCCCGCCCGAGCCAGCACGCCCGCCACGGTGGCCAGCAGCGCGGGCCGGTCACGGGCGGCCACGTCGATCCACCAGAGCCCGTCGCCCGCCGGCCCGGTGCGCACCCGGACCTCGGCCCGTCCCGGCCGGGGGTGGACCAGCCGCGTATGCCGGGCAATCGCGTCCGAAGCCTGGCGCAGCACATAGGACAGCGGTGCCCGCCCCACCCGCTCGATCAGTGCCGGGTCGTCGGCCACCAGCGCTACCGCCTCCAGCCGGCGCAAGTCGGCCAGGCCGCGGGCGTCGGGCCCGGTCAGCTCGGGGTGGTCCAGCGCCGCCTGGATCAGCTCGTGCAGGTCCCGCAGCCGGGTCATCTCCCAGCGCTCACGGCCCTCGGCCCGCAGGGCGCTGATCGTGTAGAGCAGCCGGGCGCGCTCGGGCGTCTCCAGGTGGGACGCGACCTGCAGCACCTTCTCCTCCCCCAGCGCCCCGGGCTGGCGCGCTGCCGACCACAGCAGGTCGCGGTCGCGCACGGTGTCCAGCACGACGCCGGCGTCCTCCCCGGTGACGCCGATGCGGGCCGCCAGCGCGGAGGCGCCGTCCGGGGCCTCGCTCAGCAGCACCGCGAGGAACAGCCGGTCGGTGGATTCGAGGGCCCGGATCTCCAGCGCCACGGGATCGTCGGCGTCGAGGCGGCGGAGGCGCTCCATGGCCGCGAACCGGTACGGCTGGAGCGGGTCGATGGCGAACGGGTCGGCGTGGCGGCGCCGCAGCGCCTCCGCCAGCTCGGGCAGCGCCCGGTCGAGCACGCCGGTGGTGTCGAGGAATCGCCAGCCCCGGGCGTTGCCCCGCTCCACCACGTCCAACAGCCGCTCCCGGTTGGCGGCATCCCAGGCGAGCTCGTCCGGGGGCAGCCCGGCCAGCCAGTCGATCAGATCGCCACCCGGCCGGTTGCGCCCCACGGCCAGCGCGGCCGCGAGCGCTACCGGGAGGGCCTCCTCGACCGGGGGCACGGCCCGCAGGTGCACCTCGTCGGCCACCACATCCAGCCAGCCGCCGGGCGGCGCCGGGGTCCCGGCGGGTGGCCCGCTGGGCCGGCTCCGGGCCCGCAGCCGGCCGTAGCGCAGCTTGAGGAGCTGGGGCGTCGCCAGCGTCGTGACCAGCACGACCAGCAGCAGCGCGGCGTACAGGTCGTCGTTCAGCACGCCGTTGGCCAGGCCGATGGTGGCGAAGATGAGGCCCACCTCACCCCGGGGCAGCATCCCTAGCCCGATGAGGGGCTTGTCGCCGGGGGTGCCGATGGCGCCCAGCGGCGACACCAGCTTCCCCGCCACCGCCACCGCCAGGAGGATGGCGGCGTCCCGCAGCACCGACAGCTGGCCGAACGAGGCGACGTCGGCGTCTATGCCGATCTGCAGGAAGAACACGGGGATGAACAGGTGGCCGACGGGGGTCAGCTCCCTTCGGATGCGGTCGGATTGGTCGCTGCGGTTGAGGGCGATCCCGGCCACGAAGGCACCCACGATGGGCGCCAGTCGAGCCAGGTCCGCCAGCTCGGCGAAGGCCAGCGTGAAGGCCAGCGCCAGCGCCACCAGCGTGCCTGTCGAGCGGGACGCCCGGTCGACCAAGCGGAACAGCGGAGGCGCCACCCGCATCCCCACGGCCACCCCCACCACCAGGAAGGCGACGGCCCCGGTGACGATCCCGGCCACCGCCACCAGGGACACCGAGCCCTGGGTGACCAGGCGGACCACGACGGTCAGCACCACCAGGCCCATCACGTCGTCGGCAACCGCCGCCCCGAGGACGACCCGGGCCTCGGTGGTGGCCATGGCCCGCAGGTCGCTGAACACCCGGGCGGTGATGCCCACGCTGGTGGCCGTGAGCGCCGCCCCCACGAACAGGGCCACGTTGAAGTCGTCGGTGACGAACGCCTCCATGGCCCCCAGCCCCAGCACCAGGGGTGTGACCACGCCCACGGTGGCCACCAGGAAGGAGGCCCTTCCCACCCGACCCAGCTCGACCAGGTCCATCTCCAGGCCCACGTCGAGCAGCAGCAGGATCACGCCGATCTCGCCGAGGGTGCGCAGCACCTCGTCGCCGCTTTCCACCAGCCCCAGCACCGACGGGCCGATGAGGATGCCGGCCACGATCTCGCCGACGACGGCCGGGATGCCGGCCCGCTCGGCCAGCTCGGCCGCCAGCTTGGCGGCGATCAGTACGACGAGGATGTTGCGGAGTACTTCGGCGACGTCCATGTCCCGCCCGGGGTGTCGCGCCGGGCGGGCACGGTGAACCCGTGCCCGCCCCGCACTGTGTTGTCAGTTGGTGATGGTCTCGCGGTGAGGCGTCAGACCGGTTCGGGCACGTCCTCGACCGGCGTCTCGTTGGTGGGGCTGCCACCTCCGGTACCCAGCACGATCGGGTCGATCTCCAGGAAGTCCGGGTAGCCCATCGCCCCCATCTCCGGCATGTCCATGCCGGCGATCTCCATCTCGGCCGGCGGCCGGATGCCGCCCTTCATGATCGCGTTCTGGATCCTGAAGAAGGCATAGGCGAAGCCGAACATCACGGTCCACAGCACCAGTGCACCCAGCGCCTGGGCGCCGAGCTGGTCGAACTTGCCGTTGACCACGCCTTCGATGGCGGGGACGTCGGAGCCGTTCCAGCCCCCGCCATAGCTGCCGTTGGCGAAGATGCCGACGGCCAGCACGCCGAAGGTGCCGCACACGCCGTGGACGGCGATGGCGCCCACCGGGTCGTCCACATGAAGCTTCCGGTCGATGAACTCGGCCGCGTAGATGACCAGCACCCCGGAGATCACACCGATCAGGGCCGACCACGCCGGGCTGGTGAACGCGCAGGGCGCCGTGATGGCGACGAGGCCACCGAGCATGCCGTTGACCATCATGCCGGGGTCCGGCTTGCCGGTCCTCCACATCATCACGAACATCGCGGTGGTGGCGCCGAAGGCTGCCGCGATGGCGGTGTTGGTGGCGACAGTGGCGAACTGCACGTCACTGGCCGCCAGCGTCGAGGCGGCGTTGAACCCGAACCAGCCGAACAGCAGGATGAAGCAGCCGAGCTGGGCCATGGGGATGTGGTGGCCGGGGATGGTGTTGGAGGTGCCGTCCTCGTTGTACTTGCCGATGCGGGGCCCGAGCACCAACGCACCTGCCAGTGCGGCCACGCCGCCCATGGTGTGCACCACCCCGGAGCCGGCGAAGTCCGTGTAGCCGGCCCCGAGACCCATCGTGTCCCAGGTCTTCGCCAGCCAGCCGCCACCCCAGGTCCAGGCCCCGAACAGCGGGTAGAAGATGCTGCCGCAGAACAGGCCCCAGCCGACGAACGCCTTCCACTTCCAGCGCTCGGCCATGGCCCCGGTCGGGATGGTGGCCGTGGTGTCCATGAAGGCCACCATGTAGAGGAAGAAGCCGAACACGGCGGCCCCACCCGCGGCCACGACGGCGTCGCCCGACAGCGCGAAGCCACCCTGCCACAGGAAGACCCAGTTGCCGCTGCCGATCAGCGCGTCGCCGACGGGCTGGGTATAGCCGAAGTCGTAGCCCGGCAGCACGTAGCTGTAGCCACCGAACATGAAGGCGTAGCCGCACAAGAAGTAACCGACGAAGCCGAGGCCGAAGATGGCGAAGTTGGTCGACACCACGTGGGCCGCGTTCTTGGCGCGGCAGAACCCGGTCTCGACGAGCGCGAAGCCGGCCTGCATGAAGATCACGAGGACGGCGCCGATCACGATCCACAGCAGGTTGGTCTGCTGGCGCAGGGTGTCGACCGCGGCGACCGGGTCGGGATCGGCATCCTGCGCGCCGGCGATCGCGGGCGTCAGCAGGAGGGCGGTGCCGGCTACTGCGAGACCGACCCCCACCTTCCGCCCGAGCGACATGCCGGCTCTCGCACGGTGACGAGGGCCAAGTGACATGGGTACGCGTTCCTTTCGTACGTTCCCGAGGAGACAGGTCCGACCACGCTGTCTGACCTGATCGTGAACGTATGGACGGTTTGTCACGCGTCCATGTCCCGAAGATGAACCGCGGTGTGCGATCTCCTGGCGACTTTGCGCCCGGTTGCTATCGCTCGGGCGCCATATGTCTGACTCTTGTCTGACGAGCGTTTCGGCCGGTCAGGTCACGGCTGCCACACTGTCGGCCATGCCCGACGAGACCCCCCAGGAGCGCAGCGTCGCCAAGGTACGCATCGGCCTCGCGCTGATCGGTGTCGTGATCCTGGTCGGCCTGGTGATGATCGCGGTGGTCGAGGCGCCCGCAGGCAAGGCCCTCATGTTCGCCATCGTCGTCACCGCCCTGGTGCGGGCCTACCTGCTGTACCGCTCCCTGCGGCGCGAGCAGCGGGCTACCTAGTCCGGCAGGAGGGCGGTCTCCAGCACGTAGCCGAAGCCCCGCACGACCGGCACGGTCACGCCCAGCGGGGCGACCCGCAGCCTGACCCGCCGCACCATGCGGTCGAGGGCGCGGCGGTCGTCGACGATCACCCCGGGCGCCACGGCCTCCAGCAGTTCGGCCCGGCCGACCGGGGCCCCGGCTCGGGCCAGCAGCGGCTCCAGCAGCCGGCGCTCGGCCGGCGAGACCGCCACCCAGCGGTCGCCGCGGCGCAGCAGGCCGTCCTCGTCGAGCACCGCGGGCGCCCGCTGGGCCTGGTGGTGGCGCAGGCGCTCACGGCGGACGAAGACCTCGATCGGGTCGTCGCCGGCCCGGACCCAGTCCTCCAGGACGTCCCACGCCGGGGGCGGGTCGTGACCGTCCTCGACGACGAGCAGGCGGGCCCGGCCCTGCCGCGCCAGGCTGTCACGGCGGCCGGCCTCGCTGGGCCAGGACACCACCGCGACATCCAGGTCGGTCGCCCCCACGCGAGGACCGTACCGAGGCAATGTTGCGGGAAGTCGCGCCGCTTGTTGAACTAGCGTGTCAACTCCCTGTCGTCAATCTGACGCTGCCGATGGCGCTCAGCGGGTCGCGCAGCACCTTGCGGATGGGCATGCCGATCCCGTAGGTCCCCACCCGCCCGTCGGGGGTGATGCGTAGGAAGCAGCCGCGGGGGTCCTCGAGCGCGTCGCCCACGACGATCTTCTTCAGGCTGCCGTCCTCGATGAGCCGGAGGATCTCAGGATCGTCCTGCTCGACCA
>DASRJN010000671.1:0-4917 GCA_035649455.1 Acidimicrobiales bacterium | reverse complement strand
GCTCGACCGCGCTGGCTTCCAGCACCGGATCGAGGGGGTCGTCCCACCCGCGCCGGGTGCCGAGCGCCAGCGTCTCGCCCTTGATGGCATTGAGCGCGGCCGCCAGGGGCACGGCGTTGGCCTGCCAGGCGGCCAGCTCGGCCCGGAACGCGGCCTCGCGGGTGGCGGCGTCGGGGTGGGTGGCCAGGCCCCGCACCGCGAAAATGGGCAGCTCCTCGACCCGGCCGTCGGGATGCTCGACCGTGGCGGTGACCCCCGCGGTCACGTCCCCGTAGAGCCGGTTCCAAGCCGTGCTGCCGGTGATGCCCAGCTCGGCCGCCAGCGCCTCCTCCGGCTCGGGCATCTGGTGGTCGGCCCGGCGGGCGGCCTTCCGCAGCGGCCAGGCGTGGGCCGCGGCCGCGGGGCTCTGGTCCACCAGGTCGTCGACGTCGAGATGCCCCAGCCAGGCGTCGAACCGGGTGCGCAGCGCGGTGATGCGGGCGTCCTGGGCGGTCAGGCGGGACAGCAGGGCCTGCGCGGCCTCGTTCCCCGAGTCGGTGCTCACGTGGCCGTAGGCGAAGCTCTCCAGCCGGGAGAACCGGTCCAGCACGCCGTTGAGCGCGGCGAGCACAGCCTCGAACGCGGCCGGGTCGGCCCGCTCGTCACCGCCACCCGCGCCGTTGCCGCGCACGCCGTGGCGGTCGCACAGCTCGCCGAGCGCGTCGATGGCCTCGCCCAGCGCGGTCTCCGCCGCGGTGACCTCGGGACCGTCGACGGTGGGGAACAGGCTGTCCAGGTCCCAGGTGGGGAGCATGGCGCCATGCTGCCATCGCTGGCCGAGGAGCCGGGCGCGCGACGGCCGGCCGATCCCGGTGGCGGGAAGCGGCCGGCCGTCGCAGGGTCCCCGAAAAGGGGTCGGGGAGCTAAGCCGCTAGCGCGGCGAATATGGAGACGCCGCCTGGGCCGACCAGGCAGCCGACGATGATGAGCACGATGCCGAGCAGCACTTCACCCTGAACGATGCGGATGATGCCGAATATCACGAGCACCGCAGCGATAAGCCAAAGAATCAACAGCATGTTCAGGGATGTACCCCCACCCGTCGCAGGTCAGACGCGCACGGCGGACCCCAGGTCGGGGGCGAGGTCGCCGCGGGGCTCGACCGTGACGCCCTCCGGCAGGCCGAGCCACAGGGCCATGGCGGCCAGCTCGGCCGCCAGCTCGGCGCAGACGCGGTCCCGGTCGGTGACCCTCGGCTCGGCCCAGGCCGAGCGCACCCTTAGGACACCGGCCTGGCGATCGGCCTTGAGGTCCACGCGGGCCACGAGCGCCTCGTCGAGCAGGAACGGCAACACGTAGTAGCCGTGCACCCGCTTGGGCTCGGGCACATAGATCTCGATGCGGTAGCGCATGTCCCACAGCCGCTCGGTGCGAGCCCGCTCCCAGATCAGCGAGTCGAAGGGTGACAGCAGCGCCCGGGCGGGCAGCCGCCGCCGGGGCACGCGGGCCTCGGGGTGCAGGTACGCCGGCTCGGACCAGCCCTCGACCCGCACCGGGATCAGCGCTCCCTCGGCCGCCAGCTCGGCCACCAGCGGGCGGGCCGCGGGCACGTTGAGCCGGTAGTAGTCGGCCAGGTCGCGGGCGGTGCCGATGCCGTGGGCGGCTGCGGCCACCAGCAGCAGCTCGCGGCAGGCCTCGTCGGCCGGCGGCGGCTCGGTCGCCAGCACGTCGGCCGGCAGCCACTGCGACGGGAGCATGTAGTAGCGGGTGAAGCCGTTGCGCCGCACCGCGGTGACCTGGCCCGTGTAGAACAGATGCTCCACCACTCGTTTACCGTCGCCCCAGCCCCACCAGCTGCCCTCCCGGCGGGGGGCTTTCCGGTTCACTTCCATCTCGCCGATGGGCAACGGGCCCCGCTCGGTGATCTCCGCGAGGGCCGCGGTCACGAGCTCGGGGCTGTCCTGGACGCTCCGCCGCACCCCGCCCCACTGGTGGGCGCCGGCCATCCGCCAGCGCATCAGCGGGTAGCGCTCCACCGGGTGCAGCGATGCCTCGTGGCCCCAGTACTCGAACACCTCGCGGCTCTGCCACAGCCAGCGGCTCAGGGCGTCACGGTCGTAGGCGCCCAGCCGGGAGAAGAACACGAGCTCGTGGCTGCGGGCGAGCACGTTGACCGAGTCGAGCTGGACCGTCGCCAACCGGTCGAGCACGCGGCGGAAGTGCCGGCGGTCGACCCGACCGGGGGGCCGGGGATCGGTGAACCCCTGGGCGGCCAGCGCCACCCGCCTTGCGTCGCGCACGCTCATCTCGGTGAGGCCGGTCATGATGCGCCGAAGGTACCGGGGCTAGCTTTCCTCGGTCAGCCGCATTCAAGGAGGAATGGCCCATGGGCTACCGCGTGGTGGTCGACTTCGACCTGTGTGAGAGCAATGCCCGCTGCATGGAGGCGGCACCCGAGGTGTTCGAGGTCCGCGAGGACGACTTCCTGTACGTCCTGGACGAGACGCCTCCCGACTCGCTGCGGTCCAAGGTGGACGAGGCGGTCCGCCGCTGCCCCAAAGCGGCGATCAGCGTCGTCGACGAGTGACGCTCCGGGTCGTCGTCGTCGGCGCCTCGCTGGCCGGGCTGCGGGCGGCCGAGGAGCTGCGGGCCCGGGGCTTCGACGGGACGATCACGGTCGTGGGCGAGGAGCGGCACGAGCCGTATGACCGCCCGCCGCTGTCCAAGCAGATCCTGGCGGGCACCTGGCCCGCCGAGCGGGCCGCGCTGGCGGTGTCGGCCGACGGTGGCCTGGACGGCCTGGGCCTGGACTGGCGGCTGGGGCAGCGGGCCATCGCCCTCGATCCGCGAGCGCGGCAGGTCACCCTGGCCGGAGGGGAGCGGCTGGGGTACGACGGGCTGGTCATCGCCACCGGCTCTGCGCCCCGCGAGCTGCCCGGCACCGAGACCCTGGCCGGTGCCCACACCCTGCGCACGTTGGACGACTGCGAGGCCATCCGGACCGATCTCGAAGCCGGGCCGGGCCGGGTGGTGGTGGTCGGGGCGGGCTTCATCGGCTCCGAGGTGGCCGCCACCTGCCGCACCCGGGGCCACGAGGTCACGGTGCTGGAGGCACTTCCGGTTCCGCTCGGGCGGGCCCTGGGGGACGAGATGGGCGCGGTCATGGGCGAGCTGCACCGCGACCACGGCGTCGAGGTCCGCCTCGGCACGGGCGTGGCCGGGTTCGAGGCGGGCTCGGGTGGCCGCGTCGAACGGATTCGCCTGGCCGACGGGAACACCCTGGACGCCGACCTGGTGGTGGTGGGCATCGGCGTCACGCCCAACACCGGCTGGCTGGAGGGCTCGGGCCTGGCGCTCGACGACGGCGTGGTGTGCGACGCCTCGACCTGGGTGGCCCCGGGGATCGTGGCCGCGGGCGACGTGGCCCGCTGGCCCAGCCATCGCTTCGGCGAGCTGATGCGGGTCGAGCACTGGGACAACGCCATCACCATGGGCGAGCACGCGGCCCGGCGCCTCCTGGCCGACCTGGCCGGGAGCGACCCCGGTGGGGCGCAGGAGCCTTATGACCCGGTCCCGTGGTTCTGGTCCGACCAGTACGACCGCAAGATCCAGCTCGCGGGGCGGTCGTCGAGCGCAGACGAGGTGCAGGTGGTCGACGGCGACGTGGCCGAGCGGCGCTTCGTGGCCCTCTACCGGCGGGGCGACCGCTTGGCCGGCGTGCTGGCCATGAACCGTCCCCGCCCGCTCATGTCCTACCGCGGGCTGGTCGAGCGCCGGGCCACGTGGGACGAGGCCCTGGCCGAGGCGGGTGCCGCGTGACAGCCGCGGCCTTCCTGTGGCTGTGCCTGGCCCTGGTGGCCGCGGGCGCGAACTGGATGGCGGTGTATCACGACAACCGCCGCCTGGAGCTCGTGGTCAAGCCCCTGACCATGGTCCTGCTGATCGGCGCGGCGGTGGCCCTCGACCCGGCCGACCCCGCCACCCGCTACTGGTTCGTGGTGGCCCTGCTGCTGTCGCTGGCCGGCGACGTGCTGCTGATGCTGCGCCGGGACAACCTGTTCGTCGCCGGGCTCGGCGCCTTCCTGCTGGCGCACGTCGCTTACGTCATCGGCCTGCTCATCTCGGGCGTGCACCCCGGCGGCCTGCTGGCGGGCCTCGTACTGGCGGTGGCCGGCTTCGTCCTGATCGGCTCCCGGCTGATGAGGGGCGTCCGGCGCACCGACCGCGCCCTGGTCCCTCCGGTCCTCGCCTACATGCTGGTGATCTCGCTCATGCTGATCACCGCCTACGGCACGACGCGGTTCTGGGCCCTGGCCGGTGCCACCTTCTTCTACATCTCGGACTCGCTTCTCGGCCGCCAGCGCTTCCTGGAGCCCCGCGAGCGCGGTGACACCGCGGTCATGGTCACGTACCACCTGGCCCAGATCCTGCTGGTGCTGTCATTGGTCTGACGACTACTCGTCGCACTGGTCCAAAGACTACCTAAGGTGCTGACGTGACTTCCGAACGTGCTCGGCCTACGATCGGCCGATGCCCGACGTGAGGGTCGACGTCGACGGCTCGACGACCGTCCGGGTGTACGGCCTCGACGCCAAGGCGGCCTCGATCAGCACCGCCCAGTTCGAGTTGGAGTCGCTGGTGGCCGACGGCCTGCGCTTCGGTCGCGGCGCCCTGGAGGCGTGGCGCGGCCGGCACGCCGAGGCCTTCGTCGAGAACGCCAACGGCCTGCTGCGGGACCTCGACCGCCTCGCGGCCAAGGTCGCCCGCGCCAAGCGGACGGCCGACGCGTGGCCCGATGCGCCACGGCGCGACCGCTTCGGCGAGGAGGACGCCGCCTCGGCGCGCCTCGCCGTCACCGTCGAGCACGGCGCCTCGGCCGCGGTGCCCGAGAAGCTCGACGAGTTCCGGGCGTGGTGCGACGGGGCCGCCGAGCGCGTG